>JBFZEL010000285.1:0-13165 GCA_041306925.1 Lysobacterales bacterium | reverse complement strand
CAGGTCGTTTTCGACAACGATGGATGCCGGGATATGAATGTCGGGCAGGTAGCGATGATTAAATCGTACTGCCCGTATTTTTTCCAGGTTCTCGGTATCGCGATCCCACAAGACACAGCGGGAGCCGCTACGGTCAAGTTGCAAGGCCAGGGCGGTTCCCCAGGACCCGGCACCCAGCACTGCAATCTTTGGACCTGTCATCGAATCAGGCGTTTCCCTGGACTTCCATGTTTGCTGCCGCATGCGCCTGTGCCTGCGCTTGCGCTTCCCGCAATCTTTGCGCATAGATCATGTCAAAATTGATCGGCTGCAGCACCAGCGGCGGAAAACCGCCTTCCGCTACCAGGTCGGTAATGATCCGGCGCGCGTAGGGGAACAGGGTGCCGGGGCACAGCGTGTTCAATGCGGCATGCCTGGCTTGTTCACCCAGGCCGACGATGGCGAAAATGCCGGCTTGCTGAACTTCGGCGAGATAAGCCGTTTTTTCACCCATAGTGGCTGTTACAGTCACTGTCAAATTGACTTCATGAACACCTTCGGCGAGATTTTCAACTTTCTGGGCAAGGTTTAACTTGATCTCAACCTGTCCGTTTTCCTGGAAGATCTGAGGCGCATTGGGAAGTTCAAAAGACACATCTTTCACGTATAGCTTCTGCAGCTGGAATTGTGCCTGCTGCTGTTCCTGGTTCGTTGTAGCCTGATTCTGTTCTTCTGCCATGGTCTTATTTCTCTTTGCTATGAATAGTTAGTGCCACTCATCTGGCGATGAAATGACGTGGAAAATTATCTCATTACACCATCTGTATGATCCAGACAGCCTTGCTGCCTACTGACGCGCGAGCGGATACTGATCGGCCACCCACTGGGTTGTTCCGCCCTTGAGAACGGCTACGTCGGTCGCACCCATTTTTACCAGTTTCGCTGCCGCCAAATGGGCAGTCTGGCCATTTTTACACACCACCAGCACCGGACCGGATTTCAATTTTACGATTTCCGGATCGCTTTCATTGAATCGGGATAATGCAATATGCTTCGCCCCCGACAGATGCCCTTTTGAAAAATCCGCGGCGCTCGATATATCCACAATCGAGGTATTTCCATGGTTGATTTTTTGTACCGCCTGGAGTGGCGTCAATTCGGCGTAACCGCGCGTGCGCCGGCTGATTTCCGTCCAGATCAGCAACAGGATTATGGCGCAAAAGCCGGCTACCAGCATGCCATGATTACCTGCAAATTCGATCAATTGTCCCACGTTTTTATCTCCTGAAGATCATTGGCGGCAAGCATCGGAATCCAGTTTCCAATGATTTCAATTCGTAAGGAACCTCTGATTAATTCTGAGGTTCCTGCGACACATGGATGTGTCGCCAAATCAACGGTGCCAAGCCGTTGATTTGTAAGGCAGTCGAAAATGACACTTTTCGGCTGCCGCGCTCTGATAATGCCAGGATGGCATTAATCAGAGCTTCCTTAAATACAAGGACACAATTCAATACTTTTCGCCATACGGCCTTTGTGGCGGTATTTCACCTGCGACCGGTCTGATGATATGAAATAATATGCTTCTCGCATTACCGGTTTTCGAGCCACGCATGCGTGGCATCCTTGATCTCCACCGCGCGCCTGTGTCATGTTGTGGCACAGGGATTGGATTGCAAGAGTGATCCGCCAAATTTTACCCGGACAGCAATTCGCCTGACGAGAAGCGCGATATAAACGGTATCGAATCAATTGGTATGCAAGTACTCTGTTTTACCTGAAAGCATGGAAAATCAATGACCGCAATAGAAATAAAACAATCCGCAAAAGCCCATCCGGCCCGACCGTTGTTGCTAATGATACTGGATGGCTGGGGCTACCGGAAGGATGCGACGGATAATGCCATCAGCGAGGCACATACGCCTTGCTGGGATGCGATACAACGATTGGGGGTGGCTACGACCATCGACACCTCCGGCGAATTCGTCGGTTTGCCCGCCGGCCAGATGGGAAATTCTGAAGTCGGGCACATGAACATCGGCGCCGGGCGTATTGTTTTTCAGAACCTGACGCTCATCAGCAACGCAATCCGGGACGGCAGCTTTGCGCACAACCCGGCGCTCGTCACGGCCATCGAGGCAGGCCGCAAGCCGGGCTCGACCCTGCATATCATGGGTCTCCTGTCGCCCGGTGGCGTGCACAGCCACGAAGATCATTTTCTCGCAATGGTGCAGACCGCCGCCGCCCAGGGCGCGGCGAGCATCAGGGTGCACGCCTTTCTCGACGGACGCGACACACCGCCGCGCAGCGCCGGTCCTTCAATCCAGAGAATGCAGGACTGCCTGGACGCCCTGGATAACGCGGACTTTGGCAGTTTGTGCGGCCGTTACTTTGCGATGGATCGCGACAAGCGCTGGGACCGTGTTGAAAAAGCCTGGAATGTACTGGTCAAGGGCGATGGAATGTTTCATTACGATGATGCTGCTACGGCACTCCAGTCAGCCTATGAGCGCGATGAAGACGACGAATTCGTCAGCCCGACGGCGATTGGACCCTATACCGGTATCAAGCATGGTGACGCTGTCATCTTTGTCAATTTCAGAGCCGACAGGGCGAGGGAAATCAGCCAGGCGTTCATACAACCGGATTTTTCCGGTTTTGAACGCAAGGCACCGAAACTCTCGGCATTTGTTTGCATGACCCAGTACCTGGAAAATCTGCCGGCGCAGGTTGCCTACCCCCCGGAACCGCTCACCCACCTGCTGGGACAGGTATTTGCGGAGCATGGCCTATCCCAACTGAGAATCGCGGAGACCGAGAAATATGCCCATGTGACGTTTTTCTTCAATGGCGGCGAAGAGGAACCGTTTGCAGGGGAACACCGAATCCTGGTGCCTTCGCCCAAGGTGGCTACCTACGACCTGCAGCCTGAAATGAGTATTGGCAAGCTATCGGAAGAACTCGACAAGGCCATTCGTGGCGGAGTCTATGACGTCATCATCTGTAACGTTGCCAATCCCGACATGGTCGGACATACGGGCAACATGCAAGCGGCCATTGCGGCGGTTGAAGCGGTGGATGGTTGCCTGGGGGTTGTGTTGCAGGCGATACAGTCGGTAAAGGGTGAGTTACTGGTCACTGCTGATCACGGCAATATAGAGCAGATGAAAGATGACCAGACCGGTCAGAGCCATACGGCACACACAACCAACCCCGTGCCGCTGGTCTATTGTGGCCGCAAGGCCCGGGCTATCGCTGGCGGCGCGCTCAGGGACATCGCACCGACGATGTTGTATTTGCTTGGCCTGGAACAACCCGTCGAAATGACCGGACGTCCTTTGCTGGAGTTGATCGACGGGCCTTCTGCCAAGGACTGAGCCGTCAGTGCCCTCAAGGCGTGTCCTACTCATCGGCGTGTCGGTCTGGCTGACATTGGGCCAGATGCCCTGCCATGCCAATGAAAGCCCCACGAAAACGGAGACTGAAGACCGGCTGAAACAGCTGAAAACTGACATAAGCTCTTTACAGGACGAATTGGAACGCACCCGTACTTCACTTTCCGGTGAACAGAAGGCTCTCAAAGCGGCCGATCTCGAAATCCAGGCCAGTGCGTTGGAACTGCGTGAATTGGAATCAACCCGCCGGCAACATGAACGCGAAATCATCGTCCTCCAGGCCGAGCGCAGGGATTACCTTGACAGCCTCGAAGAGCGCCGCGAAATCCTTGCCGCCCAAATCACGGCGGCCTACCGGCTCGGACGGGAATCCCGGTTAAAACTCGTTCTGAACCAGGACAGCCCTGCGCTCCTGTCGAGAACGCTGGCTTATTACGAGTACTTTAGCCAATCCCAAGCGGCCCAAATCAATGAACTGAGACAGGTCTTGCAGACCCTCGATGCGATGCAGGCGAACATTGACCTGGAACTGTCAGTGCTCGACGAGGTTCAAAAGAGCAAGCAGGCCGTGCTGGATGAAATGACAGATCAGCGCAAGCAACGCCAGGTGGTCATTGAAAGTCTGTCCCGCCGTATCGATTCCGATGAAAACCGGCTGGCGGAGCTGCAACGCGACAGGCAGGACCTCGAGGCCTTACTGGAAAAGCTGTCTGATGTGCTGGCCGATATACCAGCAGACCTCG
Source organism: Lysobacterales bacterium (assembly GCA_041306925.1). GTDB lineage: Bacteria > Pseudomonadota > Gammaproteobacteria > Xanthomonadales > SZUA-36 > SZUA-36. The sequence goes on along the minus strand of JBFZEL010000285.1, from coordinate 9,048 downwards.
GCCAGCAACATGGCCTGCCTGTTCTGAAGGGCAAGATGCCGTTACCCGTGAAGGGCCGTGTCAGGCACGCTTTCGGTCAATCCAGAACAGGTGGATTAAGCTGGCAGGGTTGGCTGATCGGCGCTGAAAGGGGGAGTGAAGTCCAGTCGATCGCATATGGCCGGGTAGCATATTCGGACTGGCTAAGGGGTTATGGACTGCTTATGATCATCGATCACGGTGACGGGTTTATGAGCCTGTACGCCAACAATGAGAGCTTGCTGCGCGAAGTCGGTGACTGGGTAGAACCGGGCAGCAATATCAGCACCGTTGGCACCAGTCCGGTCACCGGGGACGGCTTGTATTTTGAAATACGCAAAGACGGTAAGGCCATGGACCCTGCAGTTTGGCTGAATCGTTAGGGTACCTCTGGTCAATTCAGAGGTTCCCGCAACACATGGATGATGTCGCCAAATCAGCGGCGCTGAGCCGTTGATTTATCAGGCAGGCGAAAATGACAATTTTCGGCAGCCGCTTGCTGGTAATGCCAGGATGGCATTGTGCAGAGCTTCCTTGGAGAATTCATGAACAGAACGCGAAAGGCAAACATGAAACGAATTGGCAGAAAAGTGATGTTGGCGCTGCTGTTGATACCCGTCGTGGCACTGGCAAGCGACACAGGGGGCACACCAACCAGGGCACAGTTGTCACTGGATGATTTACGCACGTTCACCGATGTATTCAACCAGGTGCGCAACAATTTTGTCGAGGAAGTGGATGATCACACGCTCATAAACGCCGCCATTCGTGGCATGCTTGCAGAACTGGACCCCCACTCTTCCTACATGGAACCGGATGAGTTCCGCCAACTCGATGATGATTCCCAGGGCCGGTACAGCGGCATCGGCGTCGAAATCGATATCCAGAACAATAACGTCAAGGTCGCCTATGTCATAGCCGGCGGTGCAGCGGACGAGGCGGGCGTGGTCGTGGGTGACGTGATCACCTCCATCGACCAGGTCGATGTGCGCAAGCAGAACCTGCAACAGGCGATTGACAGCTTGCGTGGCGAAGCTGGCTCCACGGTGGCAATCACCGTCCGCCATGCGAATGGGGAAGTGTCAGATCTCAAGCTGGTCAGGGAGTTCGTCGAAGTTGCCAGCGTATTCAGCAGGCCGGTTGACGATGATTACGGCTACTTCCAGATCACCCACTTTACCCGCAAGACCGCCGATGAATTGCTCGAACAGGTCGAATACATGCAGTCCAACCACGCAGGGCCGCTGAAAGGCGTGGTTCTGGACCTGCGTAACAACCCCGGCGGAGTATTGGTGCCCGCCGTGACCATCGCCGATGGTTTGCTTGACGACGGATTGATAGTGACGACCCGGGGACGCGCAGAAAACCAACTGGAATACTCGGCAAAGCCCGGCCAGTGGCTGAAGGGTGTGCCGGTGGTTGTGCTGGTCGATCGCAGCACGGCATCGGCATCTGAAGTTCTGGCCGGCGCATTACAGGACCACGAACGTGCCTTGATCGTGGGTGAAAAGACATTTGGAAAAGGCTCGGTCCAGTCCGTGTTGAATCTGCGCAATGGATCCGGCATCCGCCTGACGACATCGCGCTACTACACGCCCGGCGGACGGTCGATACAGGCCGAGGGTATCCAGCCGGATGTGGAAATCACGGGGGTACAAATGGTCGAAAATGCTGACCCGCGTAAAAGGGAAGCGGATCTCGACGGGCACCTGAGCAGCGAACCGGCAAAGGGCCAGTCGGACTTCGGTTCCGAAGTTAGTGCTGCTGAAGACTACATGGTCTACCAGGCGCTGATGCTGTTGAAGGCCGCGGCGATACTTTCACCCCGGCAGGTCAACTCCGGCTCCTAGTAGCGGAATTTCCGTTCAGGCGCGGCTACGGCCACCCGGCTGGATCGGGAACGGTGTAACTTTTTCACCGCTCTCCCGGTCACGAATAACCGCCGGACCCTTTTTCTTTACCTGCTCCACGCGCAGTACGCTGTGCATGGGCAGATACAAAATCTCGACACCATCAAATTCATTGCGCATTTTTTCCTCGGTCGGATCAATGACGAGGGAATCATTGTCACCGAGTTCCAGACCCGAGACCTCGATAAAACCCAGTAACCCGCTTGTACAAACGCCGGTACTGAACAGCTCGTAAACCTTCCCGTGGTTAAGGAAAGCAATGCGAAACAGCTTCTGGTTATCCGGTCTGGACATGCTTTATCCCAATTTAATCTGTGCAGTTGCACGCACCAACAAAGCGAAAATCAAACCCAGCGTGAATCCCACTATGTGAGTCCACCAGGCCACTATTCCATTAATGGGGCCTAAAACGGTATAAACCAACTGCAGGGTAAACCAGGAACCGATCACGAGCAGGGCCGGTACCCTGGCAAACTGGAGGTAGAGACCCAAAGGCAGCAACATACCGATACGCTGGTACGGAAACATGCCAAGATATGCGCCAACCACCGCCGAGATCGCGCCACTGGCGCCGACGATGGGCGAGGTCAAATCCGGTAAGCGTACCGCGACAAACAGGTTGGACAGGGCGCCACCGAAAACGAACACCATCATCATGCCGAGGCCACCAAGCCGGCGCTCGAGCGGCAAGCCGAAAACCCATAGATAAACCATGTTTCCCAACAGGTGTAACCAGCTCGCGTGGATAAACAGGGCACTTAAGAGGGCCAATAACCGGTAATCGGCCCAGGCTGTGAATGGTTGACTGAAGATCGGCGCGAGCTGGCGGGGTATCACCCCGCCCAACTCCTGCATTGCGTTTTGCGCAAGCGGTGTCATGCCGTAATGCAACAAATTGACGCCCGTACAAAATAGAAACAGGGTCAATGTCACCCATGGGAAGCGCGGTGACGATTTTGACCAGTTGGTGACAATGCCCGAGTCCATCTGCAAAGACCGTCTTATTGACGGCTATCTTTCTACCAGGAATTGATAGAGACGAAAGCTGAAGACAACACCATCGCGCCTGATTTCCTTGACCACGAGTCCGGGCTGGGCAGTGTCACCTTCTGCCAGACGCTGGCCATTGATCAGCACGAAGCGGTCAGACGGATTGGTGGCATAAACCAGGACGCTGAACTTGATTTCCGGCACCTCGGCACGGACCGAATCGGGCAGTTCCCAGTAACCGATGGGTTCGGGCTCGCCGGGATGAAATTCCTGCGGCACCGTTTCAACCGGTTGACTGATCTCTGCAGGTTCCTCGGCGGGTATACCCGCAGTCCCACCGGCGGATGGTTTGAAACCTGAGCGGGGTGCGCCTGCAGCCTGGTCTGCAGAAGTCGTGGGGGCGCCTGCATACTCGGCCACAGACGATAGGGTTGCACCCGCTTTCTCGGCCACAGACGACGGGGGTGCGCCTGACGCCGGTCGCTGCGCGCTTTCTGCAGGTGGTTGATAGGATTCCACCGGCGTCCTGTCTGGCGAGGCGGCAGCGACGCCTGGCGCTTGCGCGGCGACATCCCCGACCCGCTGTTCTGCAACATCCGGTTTGGGGACTGCAGTTACCTTGCCAGGCTGTAGCGTGACCGGCGGCTGGTAGCTTCCGGCAGGGGGTTGATACTGTTTCCAGACCGTCCAGCCGGTCATTAACAATGCCGCACTCAGCAGCAGGGCCAGGGGCATGGTTCGGAGCGTCTCGGTAGAGGCTCCCAGCTGGTCGTCAGTATGTATGGTGGGCGTCTCATGCGGACGCCGATTCTTTTCGGATTTTCTTAGCGCTTCCAGCAATATGGACATAATCAACAGGCCTCGATCCTATTCCCAGGTGCGTAACAGTTTTGGCTCTTTAATCGATGCCGTCATCAAATGCAACAAGGTGTTGCGACCTACGATACCATCTGCATCCAGGCCATTTCGACTTTGGAAGTTTTTCAGCCAGAGCTCAAACGCAGCATCGTAAACCTGTTCCCCGGTGTATGGGTCGTCCACCCGGGCAGCCATTTCCATGATCGTCGCCACTGCCGGCCCCTTGTCACCCAGGCCGATGAAGGGTGGCCATCCTGCGGCTTGGGGCCACGCGACGAAGTAGGTTCCCAGCCAGCGTGACTCTACCGACTCCCTTGATACCGTGAGCGACTTATCCCCGGCGCCCACCAGCAGACGGTCGGCGTCCACGCCCTGCAATAACAGGTAGGCGGGCGTTGCATCCTGCAGCACCAGCACGACGGGCAATCCAAGCCGGTTGATTTTTAACCAGTTGCCCTCGTCGCGCAAGCAGGCGTAACCCAGGCTATTATCACCGTTACAGGCCGCCTGGATTGTGAATGCGGCGCCGGGTTGATTCCACATATCAGCCATGCCCTGCCAAACCAGTTGCTGATGTTCCTCGAGCCATCCATTGTCCAGCGCCTCCACAATTTTCGTTTCCACCCGTTCTTCCTGGCTATCCGCAACGGTTGGTGGAACGGTTGCGGTATTTAACGCCGGTTCCTCCACTGCGGGCAACACGATGGCATCTTTCTCCGGGTTGGCGGTATTTGCCGGCAACTGAAAATCGGTGAACGTGGCGACCGCCAGAACGGCCATCGCCGTCGCAGCGGTTGCACCCAGCCACAGAGGCCAGCGTACGCGCCTGACCTGCCGCTCACCCAACTGCACCTCGTTTGCCGCCTCGTGCACCATTGCAGCCGTCACGTCCAGGCGCTCCTTGGCAAATGCAGCGATCAGTGCACGGTCGGCAATGATGTTGATCAGCCTTGGTATGCCCTGTGAACGCTGATAGAGCGCATTCATTGCGCTCCTCCGGAACGGGTTGCGCTGCGCGCCGGCGACCTGCATGCGGTGCCGGATGTACAAATGTGTATCCTTCGGGCCGAGCGGGCTCAAGTGGTAGCGCGCGGTGATTCGTTGGGCCAATTGACGCAGGGTGCGACGCTGCAACAGGTCGCGCAATTCAGGCTGACCCAGCAGAACGATTTGCAGCAGCTTTTCCTTAGTGGTCTCGAGGTTCGTCAGCAACCTGACCTGCTCCAATGCCTCGGGACTCAGGTTCTGCGCTTCGTCGATGACAACGACAACGCGTTCACCACGCTCATGCGCAGCGATCAAATAACTGTTCAGACCATCCACCAGTAAACGTGTACTGTCGATTGAATCACGGATATCGATGCCAAGTTCTTCGCTGATCGCCGCCAACAACTCGCGCGGGGTGACCAGCGGGTTGAGCAATAATGCGATATGCGTGCCTTCCGGAACCTGCTCCAACAGACACCTGCACAAGGTGGTTTTACCGGTCCCGACCTCTCCCGTGAGCTGAACAAAACCGCCGCTTCCACCCTGGCCGATTCCGTACATCAGGTGGGCCAGCGCGTCACGATGACGCGGACTCAGAAAGACAAAAGCCGGATCGGGGGTTATTGAAAAAGGTGCTTCATTGAGCCCAAAATAACGCAAATACATGTTTCAGACCCTCAGCGTTCATAGCGATTAACTTGGCGTCACACATTTTTCTGACTCAAGCGGCGAGCATAAGTTTAGTCACGCAGGGCGCCAAGTCCAAGCACTGAAAGAGCAATCCTGCAATACAGTCATCAATCGGCGCCGGGTTGGCCAATCAACAACAAAATTTGAATTGTAACCCTTGCCGAGATATTAGCAGCAAAGCTACAATGATTGGTTAACGTTAGCTATTCATAATACATAAATCCGATAGTCCTTAGATTTCGACCTGGGTGCTGCTTACAACAGGCGCGTTTACAAGTACTTGGTAATCGTGTAAATATTTTTGGATTCATCGTTTGCGCAGCGGAATATTTTGCGCTGCAGCGCTCCTGGAACACAGTGATAATTGCCTCGAGGCCTGAGTTTTCATGAAGAAAGAAAATACAATCATCGTCGTCCTTGCCGTGTTGGCGGCCATTATCGCGGCCACCTGGTTAAGCCTGGTCGCGCCGGCCTATACCGGCAACGAAATCAACATGACCCCGGGCGTAACGCAACTGAGCGGGAATCATTTTGACCTGCACATGATTGTTTTGTGGATTTGCGTGGTTATCGGTATCGGCGTATTCACCGTGATGTTCACATCGATCGTGCTGCACCGGAAATCCCGTGGTCACGAGGCGGCGAAATTCAACCATTCCACCCGGGCGGAGATTATCTGGACCATCATTCCGGTCATTATCCTGGTCGGCATGGCAGTACCCGCAACCAAGGCATTGGTGCAGATGGAAGACTCCTCGGGCGCCGAGATGACGGTGAAGATCACGGGCTTTCAGTGGCGCTGGAAATATGAATACCTGGATCAGGACATCAGTTTCATATCAAGCCTCAATCCGACCTCCAACGCCGCCCGGCAATTGAATTCCGGCATCACGCCCGCCAGCGTCGAGAATTACCTGCTGGATGTCGATCATCCGTTGGTGCTTCCGGTCGGCAGAAAAATCAAGTTCCTGATTACCGCTGACGACGTGATCCATTCGTGGTGGGTGCCGGCACTGGGCTGGAAACGTGACGCCATTCCCGGATTTATCAACGAGGCGTGGACCAATATCGAAAAACCCGGCACATATCGTGGTCAGTGTGCTGAACTGTGTGGGAAAGACCATGGTTTCATGCCAATTGTAGTCATCGCCCTTGCCGAAAATGAGTTCGATGCCTGGGTCAGTCAACAGCTGGCTGAAAAGTCTCAAAGTGTGCAATAGGTAAAAATAAGATGACGACGGAAGCAAGCTACCAAGACGTTAGTGGTGCCCATGATGCACACGCTCACGGGGACCACAAACCCACCGGTTTCCTGGACCGCTGGCTATTCACGACCAACCATAAAGATATCGGTACGCTCTACCTGGTTTTTTCATTGACGATGTTCTTTATCGGTGGAGCCATGGCGATGGTGATCCGGGCCGAACTCTTCATGCCCGGCCTGCAGCTCGTTGAACCTGATTTCTACAACCAGATGACAACCATGCACGCCTTGATCATGGTGTTTGGCGCGGTCATGCCGGCGTGGGTGGGGTTCGCAAACTGGCTGGTGCCGATGATGATCGGGGCCCCGGATATGGCCCTGCCACGTATGAATAACTGGAGTTTCTGGATACTCCCGTTCGCTTTCACCATGCTGCTGTCCACCCTGTTCATGGATTCCGGCGGACCTGCCGCAGGCTGGACACTGTATCCGCCGCTGGTTCTGCAAACCGGCACCAGCTTCGCGTTTGTGGTATTTGCAGTACACATGATGGGTGTCTCCTCCATCATGGGTTCGATCAACATCATTGCGACCATCTTCAATATGCGTGCACCCGGCATGCGACTGTTGCGCATGCCGATGTTTGTCTGGACCTGGCTGATCACGGCTTTTCTGCTGATTGCCGTGATGCCCGTACTGGCAGGTGCGGTCACGATGCTCTTGACCGACCACTTTTTTAGCACCAATTTCTTCAATGCCGCCGGTGGCGGTGACCCGGTCATGTTCCAGCACATTTTCTGGTTCTTCGGACACCCCGAGGTCTACATCATGATCCTGCCGGCATTTGGTGTGATCTCGGAAATACTTCCGACCTTCTCACGCAAGCCGCTGTTTGGTTACGGTTCCATGGTCTATGCAACGGCCACCATCGCCTTCCTGTCCTTTATCGTATGGGCCCACCACATGTTCACCGTGGGCTTGCCATTGCAGGGCGCGCTGTTTTTCATGTACGCAACCATGTTGATCTCCGTACCCACCGGCGTGAAGGTATTTAACTGGGTCGCCACCATGTGGCAGGGTTCGATGACCTTTGAGACGCCGATGCTGTTCGCCATTGGTTTTGTGGTGCTGTTTACCATCGGCGGCTTGTCCGGCCTGATGCTCGCCATTACCGCAGCCGACTTTCAGTATCACGATACCTATTTTGTAGTCGCTCATTTCCACTACGTACTGGTTCCGGGCGCGGTATTTGCGCTGATGGCGGCGACCTATTACTGGTTACCCAAATTCAGCGGCCATATGTATTCCGAGAAGTGGGGCAAGATTCATTTCTGGCTGTCGGCGATTTCCGTCAACGTACTGTTCTTCCCGCAGCACTATCTCGGACTGGCCGGCATGCCACGTCGCATTCCCGATTATTCGCCCCAGTTCGCAGACTTCAACATGATCTCTTCGATCGGAGGGTTTGCATTTGGCGCAACCCAATTGATTTTTGTCGGTGTGATTCTGCATTGCGTTTATAAAAGCAAGGCCAAGGCAACTGCCAGGGTATGGGAAGGTTCGAGAGGCCTGGAATGGACCCTTGAATCACCGCCTGCTTACCATAGCTTCACCACCCCGCCCGTGGTGACTCACAATATGCTCAGCCGCGCGGAATAGGGCAACACTTAAAAATGAACGACCATTCGAAAGCAGACCAGCTTAGCCGTCAACGGGCACAAGCAACCAAGACCGCCTGGATACTGGGCATTATTGCGGGTTTGATCTTCCTGACCTTTGTTGTCTCCGCAGTTATTGGACGCTGAAGTGAATCTGCAACAGAAAAACCGCAAAACCGCCAGGCGCTTGATCCTGGTAGCCGTTGGTATGTTCGGTTTCGGCTTCGCATTGTGGCCTTTGTATAACCTGATGTGCCAGGTCACCGGCCTCGGCGGCCGCGCCATCCAGATTTCAGAAAATAACGACCAGGCGGTTGCGTCCGACCGGGTCATCAGTATTCGTTTCGACGCGAGTGTCAACTCGTCCCTGCCGTGGCAGTTCAAGGCCAAGGAAAAGGTCGGAGAATTCAACCTGGGCGTACCCAGCCAGGCAATGTACGAGGTAATTAATACTGGCAGCGACTCGGTCACGGGTGAGGCAACATATAATGTAAGCCCGCCAGAGGCCAGCTTGTACTTTGTAAAAACCGAGTGTTTTTGTTTCACGGAGCAGACCCTTGCCGCCAATGAAAGCCGGGAGATGCCCGTTTATTTTTATATAAAATCTGACCTGCCAGAGCACATTACGGACATTACCTTGTCCTACACCTTTTATCGGCATGGCTATGAGCCGTCGAAACGAGTGGCAAGTCATTAATTATCCAGGAAATGAGATCTAACCATGGCACAACAC
>JBFZEL010000284.1:0-8723 GCA_041306925.1 Lysobacterales bacterium | reverse complement strand
CATCGAAACTTCGAATGGTGTCATTCACGTTGTCGACGGCGTAATCCTTCCTCCTGAATGACACCTGCTCTTTGAAAAAGTAATTTGCAAGGCAACGGCCCCGGGATTTCCCTCGGGGCCGTTATTTCTAAATAATAAATCCTGACTTATTCATCCGTGGTTTGGGCCATCGTCAGGATGGCAAGCACGCATGAGTAATATGGGTTTCAGTGGAAATTAGGAGATATACATGGCTGGTTCTTTGACAAAATTAATGAAAGGGACCGACGGAGGCTCGGCGCTTCTCCAGGTTCTTGCGGAAAATAGCTTCGACTCGGTGCTGATCACGGATGCATCGACCGAAAATAAAATCATCTATGCCAACAAGGCATTCAAAAAGCTCACCGGGCATGACCCGGCGTCTGTGATTGGCAATTCCCCCCGCATTCTACAGGGGCCCGGCACGGACGCGAAGGTAATCGCAAGGCTTTCCAACGCCCTGAAGACTGGCAGCAAGTTCGAGGGCAAGGCCATCAATTACAAGAAGGACGGGACGCCCTTCATCATGTATTGGCGGGTGCTTCCGATCAAAACTGCCAGGAAGATTACTGCTTGGGTCGCCATCCAGCGCGAGGGCTCAGTCATTTAAACAAGACGGGCTAAGCGGGGATGGCCGGGGGGCCATGCTCATGCTGCCGTAAGGAGGTTTGGATTGTGCGTGTACTGATTATTGGGGCAAGCAAAGGTATCGGGCTGGAGACCACGCGCCAGGCCCTTGAGGCTGGTCACGACGTGCGCGCTCTGGCGCGGTCCGCAACTGCGATCGGTCTCACAGATCCGAAGCTTGAAAAAATTCGCGGCGATGCGCTGAAAATTCAGGACGTGGAGGCCGCCCTGATTGGGGTCGGCGTTGTGATACAGACCCTTGGCGTGGGACTGGGCGACTTGTTCCGGCCCGTGCACCTCTTCTCAGACGCGACCCGCGTGCTGATCGCTGCCATGAGAGCCCAAGGTCTCAAGCGTTTGATCTCCGTGACCGGTTTTGGAGCCGGCGATAGCCGCGCGAGTATCAGCTGCCTGCAGCGATTGCCATTTCAGATCGTCTTTGGCCGAGCTTATGAGGACAAGAGTTTGCAGGAGCGTTTGATCAAGGAAAGCGGGCTTGATTGGACGATTGTGCGGCCCGGGGTTCTGACCGGCGGACCACCTACAGGGCGCTGCAAGGTTCTTGCAGAGCCCTCGCTATGGCGAAACGGGGTCGTCTCGCGTTCGGACGTGGCCGCATTCCTCGTTCAACAGATCGAAGATGTGAGTTATGTTCACAAAGATCCGGTTCTGGTCAACTGACTGTCAGATATCAAGGAAATCTGTTTGGAGTTGGAGCTTGTCAAATCGACGGTGTATTTTGACAGATCCTGTCCCTGTGTCCGGCGGAGATCGGACATTATCGCCGCAAGAATCAAACCGGCGCGCTTTGTTTTCTCGACGTCTCTGACCCCGGTTCTTGATGTAGCAACGGCGGGTCCTGCAGCAAGGTAGCGCACGCCACCGGCAAACCCGCTGTTGTGGCGAGGAAGAAATTATTGATCCTGCGGCACCACATGCGGCGCTGCTAGCTGCGTTTTATTCATTTGTGCGCTATGGTTTACGCATAAACTGAAGCCTTTGCTCCGCAACCCTGGAATCGATGACAGGCGAAAGCTATGTACAAATACCCGCTTATTGCAATGCTGACACTATTTGCCGCAACTGCTCATGCTCAAATTCCTGTTGGGCAAGATAAAGTCACGCTCAGTCCGATCGTCGACAACCCGCTGCAGGTGGCGATCACCGAGTGGTCCGTGCCGTGGAAAGACACCCGTCCGCGTGACCCGGACGTGGCGCCCAACGGCGTCATCTGGCTGGTCGGCCAGGGCGGTGACTACGCCGCCCGCTTTGATCCCGCGACGGGCGAGTTCAGACGCAAGGACCTGCCGCCCGGCACCGGTCCACATAACCTGATCGTCGATGCGGACGGCACCCTGTGGATCGCGGCTAACCGGCAGGCGTCTATCGTCCGCATGAATTACACCACCGGCGATTTGACCCGCTTCAGCATGCCCGACGAGGACGCCCGTGACCCGCATACCCTGGTGTTTTCCGGCAAGGATGAAATCTGGTTCAGCCTGCAGTGGAGCAATTTCGTCGGCCGTCTGAACAAGCACAGCGGCAAGGTCGAGCTGGTGCCGATGCAGACCGAGCGGGCCCGGCCTTACGGCATCAAGATGGATTCGAAAGGGCATCCGTGGATCGCCCTTTTGGGCACCAACGGCCTGGCCACCATCGACCCGGTCAGCCTCGCCTTGAAGGTCATCCACCTGCCACGCGAACAGGCGCGTTTACGCAGGCTGGTCGTCACCCCGGACGATGCCGTCTGGTACGCGGACTACGAGCAGGGCTACATCGGCCGTTATGAGCCTGCAAGCGGCGAATTCACCGAGTGGAAAACCCCCAGCGAACGCTCCGGACCCTACGCCATGGCGGCGGATGCGAACGGCCGGATCTGGTTTGTTGAAACCTGGCCGAACCCCAACCTGCTGGTGGGTTTTGACCCGCTGGCGGGGACCTTCTTCAGCGTGACCCCGATCCCAAGCGGTGCAGGCGCCGTGCGTAACATGGTCTACGACCCAAAACGCAACAGCCTGTGGTTCGGCACCGACACCGGTAACCTGGCGCAGGCGGTTTTGCCATAGGCCGGGACAGCCAAAAAAGCCGTCTAAAAAAACGGCCCGGGTTTGGTATCAGGTTAAGGCCAGGCGATGATCCCTGCCGATGGCTGCAATCCGGTTTTTATGAACACCCGCAGCAGCAGCGAATGCCGGCCAGTTCGCAACGGCGTCCTGCACTTCCTGGATAACCTCGGCGGCCTTTTTCAGATCATTGGTCTCAGCCACCTTGAGCAGGTCCTGGCGGGTAAAATGATCACGCTTGCCGTTGATCGTCATCTGGTGCGCCTGGGTCCATCCTGCGCCCGGTTTATAGGAATGTGTCATGTCAAAGGCGGGCGCGAGTGACCATTGGCCCTGCCGGTCCATCAAGTAGGCGATGTTCTTGGTGTGGTCATCCTGGTTGCGCGCGATGACGTTGAACACCATGCGCCGGTACTGCTGCAGTTGTTGCTGCCGGGAGAGCTTCAGCCTGCGCATGGTCATCAGCGCCTGTTCGTAACCATAAGCGCCCGCCAGATTGAAATCGTAATGTTGCAGCGCACACAAGGACTGCATGTGCAGCCTGGCGCCCGCGACGCGGTCAAAGCGCCGTGTCATGAAATGGGCCCGGCCGTTTTCCTCCAGCAACCGGCATGCGGTCATTTCGATGCCCGCAGCCAATGCCATGTTGTGGTAGGCGTATTCGATGCGCCCGAAATCCGAGGTCTTGCCAAATTCGATATCACTGACACCGTCGAATTTCAATATCCAGTGCGCAAAGCCCTCCGGCGCATCCGCCTGTCCGGAAACCACTTCCCCGGTTTTTTCATTGTAGGCTATGACGGCTTTTGCGCGTGCGCCACCCGCGGATGTGCCGACGCGCAGGATGTCGAGCAAGGCCTGCTGGTTGCGCTGATCGTCCCCGGTGAATTTTGCTTCAAGCGCGTTACGCCGGTTGATCACCTCCTGTATCAGTGTGATCATCTCGCCGATCTCGACCGGGACCGGCTGGTCCAGGTGTTGAATCGCAGGTTTGAATTCGAGCGCGCCCAGTGCGCGGGAGCCGGTATAGCAGAGCCGCTCAATGATCGAAAAATCCGCAGGGCTGCGCCCCTGCCGGGCCAGCCAGGCATTCACGATCGCCTGGCCAAACTTATCCGGCAGGCTGTCGGCCAGTAAACCCGGGAGTTGTTTGAAGGTTTCCCGGTTCAGCCCCGGAAAACTGTACAGCACATGGCCGCGGCGCGCTTCTTCAAGGGGCATCATCAGCGGTGCGACATCCAGACCGAGTTTTGCAAAGTCAGCGTCGTATTCGAATACACCAAGGCCCTGCCCGTCGAGGGCGACTGCGCCCAGCCGGTGTCCCCACAGCCAGACTTCCGCAACCTCGAGTTTCACTTTCCTTTTGCCTGGCGCTGGGCGCCGGTTGCCCGTGCCCGGCGACGGACGGGTTTTTTACTGGCTTCAGCCAGCCTGATCGGACTGATTGTGACCGGCGGCAGCAACTGATCCAGCTGTTCGAGCGCGCCCAACTCGCGCATCACGGCGACCAGGGTCGATAACTTGGCTTTACCCGCCTCCAGCGATTTGACGGTGCCAACCGCCAGCAGGGTGCGCGCGGCCAGGTCCTCCTGGGTGATGTTCTTGCGCAGACGCAGCATGCGGATGCGGTCTCCGAGTTTCCTGAGGATGGCGGTGTCTGAGGCGATGTAAAAATCCATAAAGGTCGTAAAATTGTCTATTAATGTTTAATATTGCTAATAATGGATAAATATATACCTATTTAGTCGTATTTCAAGTCACTGTCATTCTAATAGATAATATTGTGGCTTTTAGAGACAATATTAACATTTAATAGTTAATAAAGTGACTTATAAATTGCCAGAGTGGATTTGTGATCCTGCCGGAAAGCCAGGCCAGAAAATGATCGAATTTGCCGCGCGAAGTGGCTACACTCCATCGGCAGGCGTGCGTGACCGGACCCTGTCGCATCCTGCAGCAAAGCCTGATAACCAGCAGAAAGGACCTGTGACCCTGATGAACAGAATTTTCAAAATATTGATATTGATCTTTGTCGCACTCCTTTCATCGTGCTCACTCGAAACCGGCACGGCGACGGGTCCGGCGCCCGAGCGTCTCGCAACCCGCGCGCAAAACATCACCATCATCCGCGATGATTTTGGCGTGCCGCATATCTACGCCAAAACGGACGCGGATGCGGTTTTCGGCCTGCTCTACGCCCAGGCCGAAGACGACTTCAACCGTATCGAACGCAACTACGTGTGGGCCATCGGCCGGTTGGCTGAAATCGACGGCGAGCAGGCCATTTTCAGCGATCTGCGCGCCCGCCTTTACATGACCATCGACGCGGCCAAGGCGGCCTATGACGGCGCGCCCGACGATTTGAAAGCACTGTGTGACGCCTGGGCTGACGGACTGAACTACTACCTGCAAACACACCCCGAAGTGAAGCCAAAACTACTCAGCCGTTTCGAGCCCTGGATGCCGATGTTTTTCTCCGAAGGCTCCATCGGCGGCGATATTGAACAGATCCCACTCGAGGGCATCGCGGCGTTTTACGGCGAGGGCCGTTCGCTGGAAGACCTGCCCGCAACCGCAGCCTCAACTCAAGCACTGCAAGAACCGTCCGGGTCCAACGGCTTTGCCATCTCGGGCCAATTGACGCAGTCCGGCAACACCCTGTTACTGATCAATCCGCACACCTCGTTCTACTTCCGCGGCGAGGTGCACGTGGTCTCCGAAGAGGGTCTGAACGCCTACGGCGCGGTCACCTGGGGACAGTTCTTTGTCTACCAGGGGTTCAACGAGCATACCGGCTGGATGCACACCTCGACCGATGTCGACTTCATCGATCAGTTTGTCGAGGACGTTTCCCAACAAAACGGCAGTCCCAGCTACCGCTACGGCGATGCACAACGGCCGGTCGAAGTCTCCACGGTGACGCTCAAATACAAGGACGGCGAGCGCATGTCCGAACGCAGCTTCGAGGTGTATCACACCCACCACGGCCCGGTGACCCATATGCTGGACGGCAAGTGGGTGGCGACCAGGATCAACTGGGACCCGGTCAATGCGTTGCAGCAGTCGTTCATCCGCACCAAGCAAAGCGACTATGCGGGGTTCCGCAAGATGATGGACATCCGCACCAACTCATCCAACAACACCGTATTCGCCGACTCACAGGGCAATATCGCTTACTTCCACGGCAACTTCATACCCCGGCGCGACCCGCAATTCGATTTTTCGAAACCCGTCGATGGCAGCAACCCGGCCACTGATTGGCAGGGATTGCACAGCGTTGACGAGACCATCTCGCTGCTGAACCCCGCTAACGGCTGGATACAGAACTGCAACTCGACACCGTTCACCGCCGCCGCCGGGTTCAGCCCCAGGCGCGAGGACTACCCAAGCTACATGGCGCCGGATGCCGAGACCTTTCGCGGCATCCACGCGGTCAGGGTACTCACCGGCCAGACCGGCATGACGCTCGATAAACTGATCGAAATTGCCTACGACCCTTACCTGCCTGGCTTCGATCAGCTGATCCCGGCACTTGTAAGCGCGTTTGACGAAGCGGGCGCGCCCTACGCCGACCTGGCACCGGCGATCGAGGTGTTGCGCGACTGGGATTACAGGGTATCGACGGACTCGGTGGCGATGACTTTGGCGCATTTCTACGCCATGCGATTTGAACAACAGGGGGCCAACCCGAACGGTCTCAAAGACATGGACCTGATCAACTATTTTTCCACGCAATCCAGCCAGGCCGAACGTCTGCAAATATTTGCTGCGACCATCGCCAGCCTCACGGCCGACTTTGGCAACTGGGATATGCCGTGGGGTGCGGTCAACCGTTTTCAGCGTATCACCGGCGACATCGAACAGCCCTTCGATGACGACGCACCCAGCCTGCCGGTTGGCATGGCCTCGGGACATTGGGGGGCGCTCGCTTCATTCGGCGCCAGGCCCCACAAGGGCACGAAACGGATTTACGGCGATTCCGGCAACAGCTTTGTGGCCGTGGTTGAATTTGGCGACAGAGTGAAAGCCAAAAGCATGCTGGCCGGCGGTCAAAGCGGCGACCCCAAATCGCCCCACTTCTACGACCAGGCGCAGCGCTACGTCGATCGCGAGTTCAAAGACGTTGCGTTCTACCGGGAGGATGTCGAGCGGCGTGCCAGAAGCACCTATCATCCGGGAGAGATTTCGCAGTAGGTGAGCGTGGCGTTTTGTCGTTACAGAAAAATAAAGCAGTCGGTGATAGATTGTCACCGACTGTTCACTGCCGCGTAGCCAGCTTAGAAATCAGTTAGTGGTTAGTTTGGTTTGTTGCGAAATCGACAGGCGCAGACAGAAGGGTTCACTGCCGCGGTCCCCGGATTGGAGCAGAACAAGTAAAAAAACCGAAAACATGGTTGTATAATTACATCATTTATCGCAAAACAAGGTTGTAAAATAACATATTTCGCGCTAGTCTCCTCAAACATCAACAATGAGGAAGCGATTTCTATGGCGAGGTTGCTGTTACGCAAAGAGCTTGCTTACCTCCACGACTGGTCCGGCAGAGCAAACCGCAAGCCCCTGGTCATTCGCGGCGCACGGCAGGTCGGCAAGTCGACGCTGGTGCGCCAGTTCGCCGAGGCCGAGGGGCTGGTTCTGCTGGAGCTCAATTTTGAACGCAATCCCGAGTTCCTGGAGGCCTTTGCCAGCAAAGACCCTGTTCAAATACTGGCAATCCTGCAATTAATCACCGGTAAAAAAATTGCGACGGGCGAGACATTATTGTTTCTGGATGAAATTCAGGCCGCACCGGAAACACTGGCAACGCTGCGTTATTTTTACGAGGAGATGCCGGCCTTGCACGTGCTGGCCGCCGGTTCACTGCTTGAATTCGCGTTGGCGGACGCACAGTTTTCCATGCCTGTCGGTCGTATCGAATATTTGCACCTCGGCCCCATGCAATTCGAAGATTTCATGATCGCAATGGGGCATGCCGAGTTGACAGATCATCTTCACAATCTGTCGCTGGATACGATTCGTGACGTTGGATTGCCCCGTGTCGTCCATGAAAAATACATGGGTCTGCTCCGCCAATACTGGATCACCGGTGGCTTGCCCGAAGCGATCGCAGCCTATGCCGCATCGGGCGACTTCAATGAAGTGGCCAGGATACAGCGTAATATCGTGACGACGTATCGAGATGACTTCAATAAGTACAGTCACGGTAACCTGAAGCGGCTGGTGCAACTGGTTTTTGATCAATTGCCCGTCATGGTGGGTCGCAAGTTCAAGTACGCAAACGTCAGCCGCGATCACCGCTCGGCAGAACTGGAATCGGCATTGCATCACTTGTGCCTGGCGCGTATTGCCACCAAGGTATTCCACACCTCTGCCAACGGCATTCCCCTTGCCGCCGAAATCAATCAGCGCTTCTTCAAAACCCTGTATCTGGATATCGGCTTACTCACCGCCGCGCTGAATCTCAACGTGCTCGATCTCAACAGGGCGGATTTGAGCCTGGTCAACAATGGCGCGCTGGCCGAACAATTTATCGGGCAGCACCTGATGTACAGCGGCCCGTATTATGAAACGCCGGAACTTTACTATTGGGTACGCGAAGCCAAAAGCGCCGCGGCGGAAATTGACTATCTGTTGACCTGTAGCCAGCATATCGTGCCGGTGGAGATCAAGGCCGGCACCACCGGCACACTTAAATCACTGCACCAGTTTCTCAAAGAGAAAAACCGCCGCTTCGCGCTGCGGTTCAATGCGGATGTGCCCAGCCTGCTCATCGATACCCAGAAAATGACCGATGGTTCGAGCGTAAACTATGAACTGCTGTCGTTGCCGCTCTACATGGTTGGAGAAGCACAACGGCTGAACCGCAGCTGTTTGGATTTGTGAAATCAGTCGGATTACAGACGGTTCGAAGTCTGGATGCCAATATTTTCCTGTTCTTTAACAATTAGTGAAACTCTGATCAATTAAGAGGTTCCCGCGACACATGACCGCGACATTTACGTGTCACCAAAACAG
>JBFZEL010000283.1:0-16577 GCA_041306925.1 Lysobacterales bacterium | reverse complement strand
CGGACTGGACGCCGGCGCTTTCGATACCTGCTATGCCAGCAAAAAATTCGATGCGCAGATCAAGGCTGACCAGGCCGAGGGTCAGAAACTCGGTATTTCCGGCACACCCAGCTTCGTCATGGGCCTGACCGACCCGAAAGACCCGAACAAGGTGCATCTCACCAAGTTCATCCGCGGCGCGCAGCCCTATGCCACCTTCGCCGCGAACATCGACGAGTTGCTCAAAGCCGCCAAAGAAACGAAATAGTCAAGCATGGTTTGTCCTGGCCGCCTTTCAGGCCAGGACATAACTGACGATCAACGGCAACAGCACGAACGCCAGCGGCGTGGACAGCACACCGTCATCGACCCCGCCCAGACCGGACCAGGAAATGCCGTCATGGCGGCGCCAGACCGAACTCTCACTGTGATAATATGAACCCGTTCACGGCGCGGACCCGGGTGGATAAGGGAAAATCCATCACCGGGCATTCTCCCGAATGGAAATTAGGCAATGGCGAAAATACTGATCGTTGATGATTCCCCGTTTACACGCCACCTGCTGGGCGTCATCGTCAAGATGGGTGGTCACCAGGTCATCGGTTCGGCGGAAGACGGCAGGGAGGGATTTGAAAAATACAAAACTCTCCGCCCCGACATCGTCACGCTGGACTGGATGATGCCGAGCAAAAGCGGCGAGGCCGTGCTCAAGAAAATCATCGAGTTTCACCCCTACGCAAAAGTCATCATGATCACCGGTTGGGCCAACAAGAGCATCGAGGCGCGGGTTCTGCAAGCCGGCGCGAAGGCCTTTATCGAAAAGTGCAACGTGCAAAAGGAACTGTTGCAGGTCATCGACAAGGTCATGGAAAACTGAGCGCAGGCGGTTTATTTGCCAGCGCAGCCACTGACGCCGCGCTGCAGACCGTTCAAACCATGAAAGTGTCTTCGCTGCCCGGTTCCATCCTGACCGCATCGATGAACGACGGCGGGCCATAGCCGATTTTTTTCTTGCGCACGAACCTGCCGTTGACAAATTCGTGTTCGCTGAACAGCAGGGGTAAATTGAGTTTCCGCGCCAGCACCATCAGCCACTCGAGCGTCGCGGCGGGAATTTTTTCACCGGTCGGAACCGCGCGGATGACCTCACGGTCGTGCCAGCGCCTGCCGAACATGACGATGGCGCCGCATTCGGACGGTTGCATCTGCGCCGGCATGTCGTGGTCGCCCTTCAGCCAGCCGCACCTGAAAATCCTGCAGGGGTTGTGCGGGCGTTGTGCATAGATCCCACAGCCATGCTCCAGCTTGTGGGCGCAGGGCTTGCCGGGTTTGATCTGCACACCGTTGATGTCTGCCGTAAGCCAGCCCTCGCAGCAGGCCGCGCATGGATAACACTGCCTGTCCTGCATGGCATCCGTCATCACATCACCTCTCTGCGCAAGCCTCGAGACAGATTTCGGCACCGTTCAACGGCACCATACCGGATCGTGGCATGTATCTTTCCATTTCTCATATTTGGAGCTGCAGTATCGCCGAAACCCGGCCGTACAAACAGACCCGGGCGGGATAAATTTCAGGGTAAAAAATCACCCGGATCCGGGCCGGAAAATCACTTTATAAACCGCCCGAAAAAATCTCTTGACATAAAGACAGACAGGATTATATTACGCGAAAATTCAGAGCGGGTTCAGCCCGCACGACCCGACGGGCCGGGCCGTTTTTTGATTGCAGGTCGCCCATCTGCTTAATACAGGTAAGCAAATGAAAACCTTTAGTAACCTTGCCGAGGAGCCTCCCAGTTCGGCGCTTATTTTCCCTGATCCCGCAAGCCCCGTCCCGCAAGTAGTCCATCCACCCAGCAAAACCCCAAATCTCAGCGTCGTAAAACGCGAGCCGTCGACGTTTGTCGTATCCAGGCAGTCCGCCGAATTTCTGCGCAGATTCTACCCCGAAGCCACGCGCACCGATTGGAACGATTGGCGCTGGCAGAACCGCCATCGCGTCAGGACCCTGGCCGACCTGGCGAGGATGATCGAGCTTTCCGAGGAAGAATCCGAGGCCATCAGACGCCACACCGGTTCGCTGCCGGTTGGCATTACCCCTTACTACGCCAGCCTGATGAGCAGGCTCGACCCGCACCAGGGTTTGCGCCGCACCGTCGTACCGGTGCTGGGTGAGTACGAGATCGCGCGCGGCGAGAACGATGACCCGCTCGGTGAAGATTCGCACAGCCCGGTGCCGGGACTGGTCCACCGCTACCCGGATCGCGTGTTGCTGCTGGTGACAAATTTCTGCTCCGTTTACTGCCGCTACTGCACACGTGCACGCATGGTCGGCTCCGCCGGCGAGCGCAGCGTGAAGAAGGCCGATATCGAAGTGGCTCTGAACTATATCGAACAGACGCCGGTCATCCGCGACGTGCTGATTTCCGGTGGCGACCCGCTCAGCCTGGATGACGACCGCCTGGAATACATCCTCAAGCGCCTCTGCAAAATCAAACATGTCGAATTCATCCGCATCGGCAGCAAGCAACCCGTCGTCCAGCCGATGCGCGTGACGAGTTCGCTGCGGCGTATCCTGAAACGCTACCACCCATTGTGGATGAGCCTGCATTTCACCCACCCGGACGAGTTGACGGCGGAAGTGGCGGAAGCCTGCGGCCGTCTCGCTGACGCCGGCATTCCGCTCGGCAGCCAGACCGTCCTGCTCAAGGGTGTCAACGACGAACTCGAAACCATGCGCAAGCTGATGCACGGCTTGCTGAAAATCAGGGTCCGGCCCTACTACCTTTACCAGGCCGATCCGATTTCCGGTTCCGCGCATTTCCGCACGCCGGTTTCCAGGGGTGTCGAGCTGATACGCGGTCTGCGTGGCCACACGACCGGTTACGCGGTGCCAACCTTCGTGGTCGACGCGCCCAACGGCGGCGGCAAAATACCCCTCGCGCCAGATTTTGTGGTCGGCTACGAAGGCACTGACCTGTTGCTGAAGAGCTACGACGGTGGCATCTACCGTTACCCCGACTCCGGTTCCCCGTTAGCGCTGGGAGAACAACCATGTTAATGAAAACAGCCAGCGGAGCCGAGCGCACATTGAACGTAGGCATGACCTATGATCTGCGCGACACTTATCTCGCGGCGGGCTACAGTGAAGTGGAAACCGCCGAGTTTGACCGCGCCGACACCATCGACAGCGTCGAGCAGGCCCTTAAGGAACTGGGCTACACGGTCGACCGCATCGGCCACGTCCAGCAACTGGCCGCGCGTCTCGTCGCGGGTGACCGCTGGGACCTGGTTTTCAACATTGCCGAAGGTATGCACGGGATTGGCCGCGAGGCCCAGGTGCCGGCGCTGCTGGACGCCTACCAGGTGCCCTACACGTTTTCGGACACGCTGACCTGCGCCCTGACCCTGCACAAGGGCATGACCAAGGACGTGGTCCGCGCCGCTGGCGTCGCCACGCCGGAGCATGTCGTCGTGCATAAAATTTCGGATCTGAAAAAGATCAGGATGCCGTTTCCGCTGTTTGCGAAACCGGTCGCGGAAGGCACCGGCAAGGGCGTGGACGGCAAATCGAAAGTTGACAACATGCGGCAGTTGCGGAGCGTCTGCACACAACTGCTGGTGCAATACAACCAGCCGGTGCTGGTCGAACGGTTTCTGCCGGGCCGGGAGTTTACGGTCGGAATCCTCGGTACGGGCACCGGCGCGAGAGCGCTTGCCACCATGGAAATTCACCTGCTTGCAAAGGCGGACGCCGATGCCTATTCCTATCATAACAAGGCGGACTGGGAAGATCGGGTGCATTACAACCTGTTGCCGCCGGGTCAACTGCGCAACAGCATCGAGACGCTGGCGCTGGATGCCTATCGCGCACTCGGCTGCCGCGATGCCGCACGTCTTGACTTGCGCCTGGATGAAAATGGCCAGCCCGGCTTCATCGAGGTCAACCCGCTGGCAGGTATTCACCCGGTGATTTCGGACCTGCCGATGATGGCAACCAAGGCCGGCGTATCCTATCGCGAGTTGATCGGCGCCATTATGAATTCCGCCGTGAAGCGCTGCGGTCTGAGCAGCAAGGCAGATCGGCTGGCCGCCTAGCGACCCGGCATTCACTGGATGACAACACAGCCGCTGACCGTGCTGGTTTTGCACGAGTCTGTCGGAGCCGATGCCCGCGCCGATGACCTGGATACGCTGACCATGGTCGAGCACGTTACGGCTGCGCTCCGGCAACTTGGCAGGCAGGTCTCCAGCCTGCCAACCGGCCTCGACCTGGACGCCACGCTCTCGTCCATCAGGACCCGGCAACCGGGCATTGTTTTCAACCTGGTCGAATCGCTCGGCGGCGACGCAAACACGGTGCATTTCATCCCCGCGCTGTTGCGTGCCGCCGGCCTCGCGTTCACCGGTTCGGACGGTGATGCCATCTACCTCAGCTCACAAAAACAACTGGCCAAGCGGTGGATGCGTCTGCACGGAATCCCGACGCCTGCCTCCTTCAGCAGCGCCAGCGAAGCTGACGGCAAGCGCGACCGCTGGATAGTCAAATCCCTGTGGGAACACGCGTCCTTCGGCATGGATGACGGTTGTGTCGTGAACGGCATCGGGGCGGCGCGCAAGCGCATCGCGGACTGCGTCACCCGTTACGGTGGCGAATGGTTCGCAGAGTTGTTTGTCGACGGCAGGGAATTCAATATCGCCGTGCTGGAACAGGACGGTCAGCCCGTCATCCTGCCCATCGCTGAAATGGGCTTCACGGACTTTCCCGAGGGTAAGCCAAAAATTGTCGGTTACGCGGCCAAGTGGGACGAGGACGCACCCGAATTCCTGGCAACAGCGCGGTATTTTCCAGACCTGACCAACACCCTTCGGGACGCACTGACACAAGTGGCGCACCAGTGCTGGCAAAGCTTTGGCATGCGTGGCTATGCGCGGGTCGATATCCGCCTCGACGGCCATGGCAACCCTTGGGTGCTGGAGGTAAATGCCAATCCCTCCCTGAGCCGCGATGCAGGCTTTGCCGCGGCGGCGCAACAGGCCGGTATCGGTTACGAGCAACTCATCGAAACTGTCGTCGCGGCGGGTATCAGGAGCGGTTTGAACGCGACTTCCAGACCGGTGCAGATCAGCCAGAGGCCGGACCTCGGCGCCCACCAGCGGTTATGAAATTGAAATTGGCTGGCGGGAATAATGGCGTCAGCGTACTATTTCCAGCAGTTCTATCGGAAACAGTACGCGGCCGCCTATGCCAGTCATGCAGCCCAATTTACCGGACGAACTGCCTTGAGCCAACTCGCCACGTCGGCAAAAATCGGCCTGGCCCTGGGCAGCGGTGCTTCGCGCGGCTGGTCGCACATCGGCATCATCAAGACCCTGCTGCGCGAAGGCATTGAACCCGACATCGTCTGCGGCACCTCGGTGGGCGCGATGATCGGCGCCTGTTACCTGGCGGGCAACCTGGTGAAACTTGAAAAATGGGTGCTCGAATCTTCGCGGACCGATGTCCTGAAGTTTTTCAACATCGGGCTGACCCAGACCGGCTTCGTCGACAGTGACAGGCTCAGCCGCTTCCTGTACGAAAATATCGCGGCTGAAGACCTGCGCATCGAAAACCTGCCCAAACGTTTCGCCGCCATAGCGACCGACCTGCAAAGCGGCCGCGAAGTGTGGTTCTCGGAGGGCGGGGTGGCGCATGCGGTTCGGGCCTCGATGGCCATGCCGGGATTGTTTCCAGCCGTTCGTCAGGAACACCGCTGGCTGGTTGACGGCGGCCTGGTCAACCCGGTGCCCGTCAACGTCTGCCGCGCGCTCGGCGCGGATATCGTCATTGCGGTCAACCTGAATGCGGATGTTATGGAGCGGCGCAACCCGAAAAAGCCGGAACCCGACCTACTCAGGAAAAAGGGTGTGATTTACAACCTCAAGCAAACCACGCGCGAGTATTCCAGTTCACTTTTTCCGGAGAGCAATAAGCAGGAAGAAGCACCCGGGCTGTTCGCAGCGATCACCCACTCCATCAATATCGTGCAGGACCGTATCACCCGCAGCCGGCTGGCGGGCGACCCGGCCGAAGTGGTCATTGCGCCCCGCCTGGCCCATATCGGCATGCTCGAATTTCACCGTGCGGGTGAAGCCATTGCAGAAGGTGAGAACTGCGTTCGAAACGCGCTGGAGGAGATCAGAAAGGTCACGGGCAAAGCCTGGTAAACCGGTCTGGCTGCCGCTAACGCCTGGCCAGGCTCTGTTTGCAAGCGGTTTGAAATACCGGCGTTGCCTCACGCTCATCAGGCGGTGGCCGATTACTGGCCTCGGCCGCTAAAATCAAACCGGATACGGACCGTCCGTGAACACCTCGTCATGGTAACCCTTCGAACCCACCAGTTCGGTAAGCGGGCTGCGCGGATACCCGCCGGTCGCCAGGCTTTCGAGGATATGCGCAAAATCGTACTTGGGCCGCCAGCCGAGCTCCCGCCTGGCCGCGTCGTTGACGTAGACCCGGTCGATCCTGTCGAACATCCGCCAGCCGAGCCGGGCATAGACACCGGCATAGGCGGGGACCCGTTTGCGGACCACGGCGGCGGCATCGGTGTTCAGGTCCTGCAGGTCTTCCGGCAGGAACGGCGTGGTCGCGCTGATGATGTATTTGCCAAAACCGAGCGCCGCGGCCCGTTCGGCGGCAGCGGTATGCGCGCTGACGACATCCTCCAGTTCGACCCGGCGAAACAGGAACTCGTTGGCCTTGGCGTTTTCACCTGCAAAGCTGTCGCGTTTCAGCTTGTCGTCGTCCTCTTCCGGGAAAAACCGCGAGGTGCGCAGGATGATGCAGTTGAGTCCGCGTTTGCGGTGAAATAAAAGACACAGGTCTTCGGCGGCCGTCTTGGTCACCCCGTAGATGTTCCTGGGTATGGCTGCGACCGCTTCGGTCACCCAGGCGGCAGGCGTGCCCGCCGGTGGCCGCAGGGCGTCGCCGAACGCGCTGGTGGTGCTGGTAAAAATGAAGGCCCCTACCCGGTTGGCCTGCGCTGCCTGCAGCAGCGTCAGCGTGCCCGACACATTGGTATCGATGAACTGCTGCATGCTGTGGCTCGCGACATGGGGTTTGTGCAGCGTCGCGGCGTGGTAGACGACCTCCACACCCTGCATGCACGCGCGCACGGCTTCGACGTCGTCAACCGACCCCACCACGCTGGTGAAGGCCGCCGGCTTGACATCCATGCCTGTCACTTCGTGACCCGCCGCCGTCAGGTGGCGCACCAGCGCCTCGCCGAGGTGACCCGAACTGCCTGTAACCAGTATCTTCATAGCGGCGCAATGTAGTTGCCCCACACATTAATTGCAATCGTTTGGTGATGACCGGCGGCGCAGCTACCGTCGAGGAATTCACGGTCGGATCAGGCGCGTGGCTTTTGGCCGGGAGGGATTCATTCTGCTTTTGTCCAGTCGACCTGCATTTCACCTGCGATGAAATCGGCGAAGGCCGCAATATCCTTGTGCACCGAAGCTTGCTCCAGTGCATTCATATATACATTCCGTTGAATTAAGCGGATCACCGTCCAGGGGTAGCCACCCGATGCCAGCATGAGGTTCATTAGAAACCGGCCTACACGGCCGTTGCCATCCGGATAGGGATGAATAAAAACGAAGGTGAAGTGTCCAAGCACGGCACGCACCGCCGCCGACGTCTCTTTCTCCAACAGATCAAACAGGGTTTCCATGCAGTCCATCAGTGCATCTGAAGGTGGCGGTACATGGCTCGAACCACGTATATAAACAGACCGGTTTCGATAGCCGGCGACATCTACCGCCTCGAGGATGCCCGCCTGGATGCTGGCTGAAAACAGGGCACGATACCAGTCCTGCAAATGTTTTTTGGCCAGTGCGGCGGGATCACCTCCATTGAGCACGTTGCGGACGGCTTCTTTAACCAGCTTGTAAGCATCGTGGTAACCCTTTGCGGCCATGGCGGCCACATGCTGGTGATCTTCTCCTTTGGCAGGGTTCCAGTCTCCACTGCGGACCCTTTCTATGATTTCGGGGGTTACCCGGTAGCCTTCAATTGACAGGGAATTGTAGGCATCATGGTGGTAAATATCTTCAAGGCTGGCCAGATAGGTCCCGGCATCCTGTTGCTCCCACTTGGTATCTTTCAGTTCCGGGAAGTGCTCGATGACGATGGGACGCATCTTCGCCCACATAGCGCGCAAGCGGCCCACCTGCGGTGATTGCAATCGTGGCAGGTTGCCCAGCAGCGCATATTCTGCAGCAAACGGATTGGTGGGTGAAATGCGACTGCTGCTTACCTGCATATCCTGTTTGATTCGTCGCGCTCGCTCCTCGTTGTTCAGAAACTGATAGGCGCCCATCAGGCGACTGGCCG
Source organism: Lysobacterales bacterium (assembly GCA_041306925.1). Classification (GTDB taxonomy): domain Bacteria; phylum Pseudomonadota; class Gammaproteobacteria; order Xanthomonadales; family SZUA-36; genus SZUA-36. The sequence continues at coordinate 8,219 of JBFZEL010000283.1, read as the reverse complement.
CCCGGGTATTTCGGCCGCTGATGAGGGCCCGCGAGAGATCGCTCTCGTTAACCATGTTGAGCGCAATCCCGGCATCAATGGGATTGGACAGGAAGTAGCGGGGAGTGACGCGGCATAATGCAGTGGCCAGGGGCATTACGCGGATGCCATTGAGGATCGATACCTGGTCCGGCAGGTTATTGGCATCGGGATAGGTCAGTATTGATATGCCGTGTGGCAGTTGGATCTTGTGCGCGCCACCGTCACGCGTCATGACAATGAGTTGCCTTGGAACGGTGGTGGCGCCGACGTGAAGATCCAGGGACGCATCGGCGTTGAGGCAGTAGCCATCGGCAAAGCGCTCTTGCAGGTAATGTTTCACGAACTGCCAGAAGTGACTAAACCAGAGCACCGTGCTGCCCGGCTGTGCCGAGGCTTCTGATCCGACCATGTACCAGCCATTGATAATGGGATGCAGCCAGCCGGCTGCCTGGGCGCGTTCTCGATCCATCCGGCTCATGTCCCGTGAGCGGATGAGGTCGTATTTCGCTGCCAACTGGATACGTTCAAGGGTATCGGCGAGGTTGTGGCGTTGTTGTTTCATTGGCTATGGTTTATGACGCGTCAGTAGCTATGGTTTCATGTGAATCATCCGCTATGGTTTTATGTATGTCAATTACTTTGATTTTTTGCAGGCAGGTCAGGTTCAATCAGTCACGCTGCCCCCACCACGTGCTCGACCGCCTTGCTGAAGGTGGGTACACTTGCCGATTGATTTTGCTTTGCGGGATTACGCTCATGCGCCTTTCTGTCTTACGTCTGCTGTTGATTTGCCTTGCCGTTCTGTTCGGTGTTGGCGCCTGTGAACCGGAAGCTGGGCAACGGCAGCAAAACTCACCTGCCGCCACGCCCTCTGGCGAAACAGTTCCGGCACAGGATGACATCCCGCTCGGGCAATTGCCGGCAGAGGTGCAACCGCTTGCCTATCAACTGGAACTGACCATCATCCCCGGGCGGGAGGAATTCAGCGGCAAAACCACCATCGATCTCAACATCGCTTCGCCGCGCAGTCACTTTTACATACATGGCAAGAACATCAGCGCCAGCAAGGTGCAAATAAGCAATGGCGGCAGCACTTTCGACGGTATTTATCAGCAGGTCCACGCCTCCGGTATCGTCAGGATCTCCGCTGACCAGCCCATGTCGGGCGATGTCCGCCTGGTGATTGAATACAGCGCCCCCTTCAACCAGGCCCTCGAAGGCCTGTACACGGTCTCGGAGAGCGGCCACGATTATGCCTTTACCCAGTTCGAGGCCATCTCCGCGCGGCTTGCCTTTCCGGGTTTCGATGAGCCCGGTTTCAAAACCCCGTTTACCACCACTTTGATCGTGCCTGAAGACCACGTCGCCATCAGCAACACACCCGAGCTTTCCAGTGCAATCATCGACGGCCTGAAGCACGTGAAGTTCGCGCCCACAAAACCATTGCCAACCTACCTGATCGCCTTCATGGTCGGCGACTTTGACGTGGTCGAGGCAGCGGACCTGCCACCGACCGAGGTGCGTGACCATGCCCTGCCGCTGCGCGGCATCGCGGTCAAGGGCAAGGGCGCGCAACTGGCCTATGCGCTGGAAAACACCAATGCGATTGTCACGGCGCTCGAAAGCTACTTCGGCACGCCCTACCCCTGGGCCAAGCTGGACCTCATCGCGGTGCCGGATTTCGACGCCGGGGCGATGGAAAACGTGGGCGCCATTACCTACCGCGAATCGCTGCTGCTGTTCGACGACACCGCCACGCCGGAACGCAGGCGTCGCTACAAAATAGTGCACGCGCATGAACTGGCCCACCAGTGGTTTGGCAACCTGGTCACACCACAGTGGTGGAACGACATCTGGCTCAACGAAGCCTTCGCCACCTGGATGGCCTACGTGGCCATGGATATGCTTGAGCCCGAGGCCAATTACCGCCGCGATCTGCTGGCCCGCGGGCTCGATGTCATGACCGCCGACTCGCTGGTCAACGCGCGCCAGATCCGCCAACCGGTACTGAGCAATGACGACATCGCCACCGCCTTCGACGGCATCACCTACAGCAAGGGCGGCGCGGTGCTCTCGATGTTCGAGAGTTTTCTCGGGCGGGATGCTTTCCGCCAGGGTGTGCGCAATTACATGGACGAGTTTCAATATGGCAGCGCGAGCGCCGACGATTTTATCCGGCACCTGGCTGGCGCCTCGTCCGGGCCACCCGCGGAACTCGTGGTCGCGGCTTTCAATTCCTTCCTGGAACAGCCGGGCCTGCCGCTGGTAGAGGTTGTCAGCGAGTGCGGGGAAGCGGCTTCGACCCTCCGCTTGAGACAGTCCCGCTACCTGCCGCTCGGTTCCACCGGCAGCCGCGAGCAGCAATGGCTGATACCGGTGTGTCTGCGAACCGGTCTTGCGGAGGCTGAAACCCGGACCTGCCTGCTGCTGACGGCGCAGGAGCAATCCTTTGAACTGGCGCAGACCTGCCCTGACTGGATCGTGCCGAACGCCGACAGCGCCGGCTATTACCGCTTTGCCTTGGAGAAGGACGCCTGGAGCCGGATGCTCGCCAACGGCGACGGGCTGAACACCAACGAAATGATGGCCGCCGTCGGCAGTCTCACCGGTGCCTTCAATGCAGGTCAGCTGGATGTCGCCACGCTGATGTCGATCGTCCCGCAACTCGTTGCCAGCCCCGACTGGCAGGTGGCGACCGCGCCCATCGAGCAGATGAATTTCATGTATGACAACATGGCCGATGCGGGCCAGAAACAGACCCTCGAGAGACGTTTTGCCGAATACTATGCCGGCAAGCTGAACGCGACCGGTCTGGAGGCAAGCGACGACGTGGATCTCTCCAGGCTGCAGGACGCCCTGGTCGGGTTCATGGCAAAAACTGCTAAACAGCCCGAATTACGTTCCAGGCTGGTCGACATGGCGCGGGCCTGGAGCGGCTTTGGCACGGATGGCGTGATTCATCCCGAAGCCGCCAACCCGGTCATCCTCGGCACCGCCCTCGCGGTTGCGGTGGATGAACTGGGCCATGACTTCGTCGATCACCTGCACCGCCTGGTGACGGGCTCGACCGATGCGGTGGTGCGCGGTCGCGCCCTTGACGCGATCGGCAGCACCAGGGACCCTGACAAGGCGGCCGAGGTTCGCGAACTTGCATTTTCGGCGGAATTGCGTGACAACGAGATTTTCAGCATCCTCTATCCACAGGCAAGGATGCCGGAAACCCGTGCAGCCACCTGGCTCTGGTTCCAGCACAACATCGACCGGTTGCTGGAGCGTATCCCCGCAGAGAACTGGGGCCGGTTGACCTTTTTCGGCAACGCGTTTTGCGGCACGCAGGAACAGGCCGAGGTACAGGCGTTTTTCGCAGAGCGCATCAACAAGTTGACCGGCGGCCCGAGGCACCTGGCGCAGACCCTGGAAGGTATCGAACTGTGCGTGGCCAAGGTGCAACGACACAAAGCGGAAATGGACGCCTGGCTGGGCTTATGAGCCGGTCCACCCGTCGCCATGCGCACTGCTTGAGGGCAGCAAGACGATGACAAGACAATTGATGGTCACCCTGCAGGGTTGCCTGCTCAGCGCAGGATTGTCCTGCGCCTCCATCACCATGGCGACAGACGGCGCGGTGACGGCAGAATCCGATAGCCACGCCACCCGCTCAGGCCAAGTGTTTCTGCCTTCCTCCGACCCGCTGGCCGACCTCGCTGCAAAACTGGCGAGCGCGAAGGCAAGCAACAAACGTCTGCTGGTCGTGCTGGGCGCCAACTGGTGTCATGACAGCCGGGCACTGGCCACGCGTCTGTTCACAGCGCCACTGCGCACTGACATCGAGGCGCACTATGTGACCCTGTTCGTGGATGTCGGCTACCTCGACAAGGGCCAGGAGGTCATCGCAAGCCTCGGTGTCCCGGTTTACTACGCGACACCCACCGTGTTGATCGTTGACCCGGTCAGCGGCCTGGTCGTCAATGCGCACGACCGTCACCAGTGGGCCGAGGCCGCCAATATCGGCATGCCGGCCTCCATCGAGTATTTCAGGCAATTTGCAGGCACCGGCCAGGCCACCCCGGCAGGCGAAAATGACGTCTATCTGCAAACCCTACTCAAGCAGATCGCAGACTTCGAACAGGCACAGGCCGAGCGGCTTTACCGGGCCTATGCGGTCGTTGGCCCGATGCTGAAGGCCTACAAGGAAGGCGACCGTGACGCGTTTGATGATGACCTCTGGAACGAGGTGCGCGATTACCGCTTCAGGGTCCCGCTGGACCTCGAGGCGCTGCGCAGTGAAGCCCGTGAACGGGTGGCGGCGGGTGAAACCGGTATCGAACTGAATTACCCGGTCTACCCGGCGTTTTCATGGGAATTGAACTAGGTTTTTTAACGACGTACCGCGCCAACCCTGTGGGAAGCCGCCGACACCTTTGCAGCCAAAGGTGCTGACGCACAAAATTCCGCAGACTGAATAGCTGCCGGGAGCGGTGTTATCCCGGCATGGACTGGCCCTCAGCCCTCGATGATTTCAATGTCACGCACCATGAGGTTCACCTTTTCCTTCTTGAAAATGATGCGCAAGTTTTCGTCGTTAATCATCGCCGCATCTTTCGCTACCATCTTCCAGGTCACCTTGCCCTTCACTGCGATCGTCTTCATTATCTTTGCTTTCAGTTTTTTGAATACCCACTCCGCGAGTTCTTCCAGCTTGGCCTCGGGTATTTCTTCTTTCAGCTTCATTACAACGGTTAGTTTACTGGGCATGTCATCCTCTCATGTCGGTGTGGTGGTTAATAGCGGCGCTATGGTTACTTGCTATTAACATAGCATATGTTTTTGAGAAAACCGTGAATTTTCGCGTTCGTGCCCCACGACATGACATGTTTGCCCGGCAGGTTTCTGCGCCGGCACTGGCCATCTGCGGGATAGCTCGTCAGGTCGCAATCTGACCCGCGACCTGCTGAATCCTGATGATCAGGAACTCGGCAGGTTTCAGCGGGGCAAATCCGACGACGATATTGACGAGACCGGAGTCGATGTCGTTCTGCGTCGTGGTCTGCCCGTCGCACTTGACGAAGCAGGCATCTTCCGGAGTCATCCCTGCAAAAGCCCCATGGCGAAACAGGTCGTGCATAAACGCACCGAGGTTCAGTCGAATCTGCGCCCACAGCGGCTCACCGTTCGGTTCGAACACCACCCACTGCGTGCCGCGATATACGCTTTCTTCGATGAACAAGGCCAGGCGGCGGACCGGGACGTACTTGTACTCATCGGCCGCCGCATCGGCACCCCGCATGGTCCGCGCGCCCCACACAACCCGCCCATGGAACGGAAATGTGCGCAGGCAGTTAATGCCCAACGCGTTCAGGAGACCGTTCTCTGCGTCCGTCACATCCAGTTGCAGCCCGGCTACGCCAACGAGTGACGCGTCTAGCCCCGCAGGTGCCTTCCAGACACCCCGTTGCGCGTCGGTGCGCGCCATGATCCCGGCAATGGCGCCACTCGGAACGAATGTATCAATCTGCCCTCCCAGTTGGGGATCAGCCTGTTTGATACGGGGCATGTAAATCGCTGCGTTGCGCGCCATGTCGCCGTTGAGATTCATCCCGGCTGCCCCGGATTGGGCAGCGCTCACCGTCGTCCACCCGCCCTTCGGATCGACGATCAGCAGCGCCCGCCGTTTGGCACAGTAGCCCAGCGCCTCCTGGTACACGTCATCCGGGACATCGCCAGCGCGTGCGTCCGGCAGAATACAGAGCAAATTGAAAAGATCGGTCTTTTCCAGTTGATAGAGTCCGGTTTTGGTCGTATGGCTGCCTTTGTAGGCCGCGGCGTCGAGAGCCGCACTGTCAACAGCCACATCCGCCGCCGCGATGGTCTTTGCAGCGGTCGATTTTGCGCCGTTGCCCCACGCATCAGCATCCGTAAGCGCTCCCGTGTGGGACGGCGGCAAGGTACCCGACGGCAAGCTTGTCGTGACGCGGACCAGGTTCGACTGAACCAGCAGGGCATGGTCGGCACGACGCGCACTTTGCCTGGTCGTCAGATTCAAAAATGTTTCCGTGAAGCCCGTATCCCCGTCTCGCACCGTCAGGTCAAACAGGTCAGCCGGTTGCACACCAAGTCGCTCGGCAGTGGCAATCAGATCCGGGTCAGTCACCGGCCTCTTATCGATCCGTGCGCGCACCTGCATGCCCCAGGCACCTTCCGAAGCTGCCTGCAGTATCAGATTGGGGATTGCATAGATTGCCTTGCTGGCACTGCCCGCGACCGGCATATAGAGCCGCACAATCACCGCCTGGCCACCGCCGTTAAGAAAAAAGTCGCGCACGGCGTAGCCCAGGGCGATGTCACGGTGGAGCCCACCGAAAATCCGTTCGTAATCGGCAAAGCTCGTGACCGTGACGGGCTGATCCGTCGGTCCACGTAGCGCCTTGCCGACAAACGCGGTGATTGACGTCGCCACGCCCGTGATCGCGCGGACCCCGCTGGGAATCTCTTGGATGTAAACGCCTGGATAGTTCGGTGTGATTGGCATTGCTCTTGTCCACTGCTGAGATCGGGATTGGATTGCCTGGTCTGCTGCTTTCACCGTTGGCCTGTTCACTGCTATGTTCACAACCGCCGTCTGCCAAGCCCCGGTGGCTTCATTCACCGCCGCAAAGCACGCTGCTGCACGCAGCGAAGCACTTTGTTTTCAGTATAGGACGGATTAAAGCGGTTTGAGCGGGCGAGACTAGCCAAAGAGGTGACCCGCAAGCGGGACAATTACGTAAACAGGTTGGTAAGCGGGAGTTGTTTAGAATCGTGACGGCAATTCACTGAAGTCAACGTTTTGACCCGGGCGGTTCACAACCGCAGACTGCCCCGCCAACCTTCACTCATCGCCCGGATCAAATTTCAAACAGAACTGTTCATCTCGCGAAAAAACGTACATGCCATCGGTGCTTCCGGCCCCTTCGATGATGACACCTTCGACATTGCCGGCCATCGTTGCGGATTTCCCTCGTGAAAACACGGCGGCTTCGGGAACGTTGTGCTTCTTGATGTAACTCAACCAGGCTTCTTTATTGGTTTTTTCAATCTTCTGATTCGCACGGGTTGCGTTGCGCAGAATCGCTGAAAATTCAGTGTAATTAAATTCGTAGATGCGCCGTTGGCTCATAGATTCCGCAACTTTTTATAGCGTGCCGTGAAACGCCAAGAATATAGCAATTCCCCCTTCAATTAAAGCAGGGGTTTGCGGGCGGTGCCCGGGAACCCGCGATGATGGTTCGAGCGCAACTGCAAAATACCTGCCCCCGGGCTATTTGATCTGCAGGGCGATGAGGGTCTCAAAATGCGCGGTGGCTGGAAACAGGTCCAGCAATTGGACTGCCTCAATACGGAAGCGGGCGCCCAGTCCGCGCAGGTCGCGGGCCAGGCTGGCCGGGTTGCAACTGACGTACAGCAGGTGACGGGGATTGATTTCTTTCACCCAGCCAGCCAGCCCCGGAAAGCCCCTGCGCGGCGGGTCGATCAGCAGGGTGTCGAAGTCCGTAGCGCCGGCCCTGCGGATGAAATCCGGCAGGGCCTGCTCAGCATACAGGTCCATCTGGTAAAAGTTGTCAAGTTCGGCACAGCCGGGGTCGGCGTGACCGTCGAGCATGACCCGCCTGCCACCCGCGGCGGCAAAGGCGTCGGACAGGTTGCCGCTGCCCGCAAAGATATCCAGCAGACACTTGCTTCCCAGTGCTGCAAGCAGCGTCTGCACACGCTCCTGCAAGACCAGGTTCATCTCCTCGTACACCTGCGAAAAACCGCCGTGCGCGTAACTCCCGTTCCAGCGGATGCTGACCTCGCCCGCTTTGTAATAGAGCTCGCAATGGCCGCGGCCCGGATGATCCTTTTGCCAGTCACCCTGGTAAAGCCGGGCAAAGGCGGGCCGGAGTTCCTCGCGCATGATTTTGCAGTGCGGCACTTCCAGCACCTGGTCGCTGACGGGATCCAGCATGCCGATGTATTTGTGCCGGTAATGCAGTTGCACGCGGTTGCGGTAGGCGAGACGCCGGGGCGCGGGCACCACTTCAATGCCATCCATGTCAACCCCCAGCACGCCCAGGTACCGCTGCAAGGCCGCTTTTTTATAGTTGAGCTCACTCGCGTAATCGGTATGCAGAAACTGGCAACCGGGACAAAGTTCAAAATGTGGACAGTCGGGCTCAACC
>JBFZEL010000282.1:0-4318 GCA_041306925.1 Lysobacterales bacterium | reverse complement strand
CCGTGATGGCGGGCGTGGCCATGGTGTTCAACTGGCCGTATCCGGGTGTGGTGGTCACGCTGGTCGGGTATTTTGGCCTGTTGTTCCTCACCTCCAGGTTACGAAACAGCGCCTGGGGCATCCTGTCCGTATTCGCATTGACAGGTTTCATGGGTGTCACGCTGGGTCCGATCATCAATATGTATCTTTACCGGTTTGGCAATGGCAGTGAAATCGTCATGATGGCGCTTGGCGGCACCGGGGTTGTATTCCTCGCCATGTCAGGCCTGGCGCTGACCAGCAAGCGGGATTTTTCTTTCATGGGCAAATTCCTCGCCATCGGCATCCTGGTTGCATTTCTTGCGGCACTCGGCAACCTGTTCTTTCAGTTGCCGGCGCTTGGACTGGCTGTTTCCAGCATGTTCGTCCTGTTGATGGCAGGTCTGATCCTGTTTCAGACACAGCAGATCGTTCTTGGCGGTGAAACCAATTACATCATGGCCACGGTGACCTTGTTCGTCAGCGTGTTTAACCTGTTCACCAGCCTGTTACACTTATTGGGCGTGGGCTTCGGCGACGATTAAAGCCGCGCGCCATAAAACTGAAAAGACCCGCGTGGTGCGGGTCTTTTTTTACCGGGTAATATCGTGGAGTCGGGCCTTGGAGTCGGGATCAGGAGTCGATGACTTCCAAGCCGCCCATGTATGGTCTTAAAACTTCCGGAATCCGGATCGAACCATCCTGCTGCTGGTAGTTCTCCAGGACTGCGATCAGCGTGCGCCCGACCGCCAGACCTGAACCGTTCAGGGTATGCACCAGTTCGGGCTTGCCGGTTTCCCGGTTGCGCACCCTCGCCTTCATCCTGCGCGCCTGGAAATCACTGCAGTTGCTGCAGGAGGAGATCTCACGGTAGGCCCCCTGTCCGGGCAGCCAGACTTCGATATCATAGGTCTTGGCCGCGGAAAATCCCATGTCGCCCGTGCATAACACGATTGTCCGGTAGGCCAGGTTCAGTTTTTGCAAAATTTTCTCGGCATGGCCAACCAGTTCCTCGTGGGCCTGTGCGGATTTTTCCGCTTCTACGATATGCACCAATTCGACCTTTTCAAACTGGTGCTGGCGGATCATGCCGCGGGTGTCCTGGCCCGCCGAACCCGCCTCGCGGCGGAAACAGGGGGTTTGCGCCACGTACTTGAGTGGTAACTCATCGCTGTTGAAAATCTGGTCGGCTGCAAGATTGGTCACCGGCACTTCTGCCGTCGGCACCAGGTACCTCGGCGGGTCGTCGGTGGTGGCGAATGCGTCGTCGGCAAACTTGGGTAGCTGACCGGTGCCCTGCATGGTTTCTCCCTTGACGAGGTAAGGCACGTATACCTCGGTATAGCCGTGCTCCACGGTGTGCACATCCAACATGAACTGAGCCAGTGCGCGGTGCAGACGCGCAAAGGTTGATTTCAAAAGTGTGAAACGCGCCCCTGCGAGTCTTGCAGCGGCTTCCGCATCCATCTTTTTATGCAATTCACCAAGTTCCACGTGATCCCGCGGTTGGAAATCGAATTCGGTCGGGACACCCCACCTCCGCAGCTCGACGTTTTGACTCTGGTCAGCGCCAACGGGTACATCGGCCGCTGGGAGATTGGGTATATCCAACAGCCAGGCCTCCTGCGCGTTGCGAACCTCTCTGAACTCGCCTTCAACGATTTTAAGATCGTCGCCCAACTTTGCGACCGCAGCCAGCAAGGGTTGGATGTCTGCACCGCTTGCCTTGGCCTGGCCAATCGACCTGGCGCTGGAATTACGTAAACTCTGGAGTTCCTCCACTTTCATTTGCAGCTTTTTACGACGTGCTTCGAGGGCTTCATAGGCGGCCGCATCCAGGCTGTAGCCACGCGTCTTGAGCGCCGCAACGGTTGCATCCAGGTCATATCTCAAAATGTGGTGATCGAGCATAAGAACTTCTGTTGGTTAAAATTGGCCGAATTGTAGCACTTCAATCGGGCAACGCAGCGACTCCGACGACATCCGTGCCCTCGGGTGGTGTAAAGCGGAACAGTTCCGGATCAGCAGGCGGGTTGACCAGCACATTCTCGAAATGGATTTCCGTCCGCTGTCCAAACGCGTCCTCCATGGCCATCATTCGGATTCCGCCGGGAACCAGTCCCAGCAGAATCCGTTCAAACTCGGATTCGCTATCCAGGCTTTTCAACTCGAGCAACATCATGTCTTCGAAGTCACCGAGTTCGGTGACCTGGAATTGTGTATCCAGCTTGCTGATGTCGGCGAGGATCATCAACGGTGAATCCGTAACCTGTTCGGATTGCGGCTTGACCGTCACCTGCTCCAGCGCTTCGTCGTAGACCCAGATATTTTTACCATCGGCAACGATGGTTTCCGGAAACTCACCGGTATAGAGCCAGCGCAGTTTATCCGGCTTTTGCAGCCAGACCTGGCCCTGGGTTTGATCCTCTATGCGCCCGTTCTGTGATTTTACCGTCTGTTTGAATTCGGCCTGGAAACGTTCCAACCGTGCGCTAAACTGTTCGAGTTCGCTGCGCGCCGAACCCGGCTCAGCAGCGGCGGAAACGGCTGCTGACAGCGTGAGATACAGGGTCAAAATCGCACTAATGATCACTTTCATAACTAATCCCGGGGTGGTGGCGGGGCCAGGACTTCACGCTGGCCATTGTGTTCGGGTTGCGACACTACACCACTCGCCTCCATCTCCTCGATGATGCGCGCGGCACGGTTATAACCGATTCGCAAATGTCGTTGCACGCTGGATATCGATGCTTTTCTCGACTCCGTAACCCAGGCAACGGCCTGGTCATATAGTTCATCCTGGTCACCCGGCGTTTCCACCGGAATCCCGTTGGCACTGATGGTCATACCAGCGGTTGTCATCTGTGACTCTGCCAGAATCTCGGTTACGTAGTTTGGCGAACCGAGGGACCTGAGGTAATCCACAACCTTGTGCACCTCGTGGTCATCCACGAATGCACCATGCACACGTTCGGGTATGGCGGTGCCGGGCGGCATGTATAACATGTCACCGTGACCCAGCAGTTGCTCGGCGCCCATCTGGTCGAGGATGGTGCGCGAATCGACGCGGGAGGACACCTGGAATGCGATTCGTGTCGGGATATTGGCCTTGATCAGACCTGTGATTACATCCACCGAGGGCCGCTGTGTCGCCAGGATCAGGTGGATTCCAGAGGCGCGGGCCTTTTGCGCGAGGCGGGCGATCAGTTCATCGATCTTCTTACCGAGGATCATCATCATGTCGGCAAGCTCATCGATTATGACGACGATATAGGGCAGACGCTCGAGGTCCGGTACTTCTGCATCCGGATCAAACTCATCGGGTTTGAAAAGCGGATCCTTCAGCGGTGTTCCGGCCTCGATGGCGTCACGTACCTTCTTATTGAAACCGGCAAGGTTGCGCACACCTTCAGCGGACATCAGGCGATAGCGCCGTTCCATCTCCGCCACGCACCAGCGCAGTGCGTTGGCGGCTTCTTTCATGTCGGTGACAACCGGCGCGAGCAGGTGCGGAATATCGGCGTAGATCGACAGTTCCAGCATTTTCGGATCGATCATGACCAACCGCACGTCCTCGGGACCCGACTTGTACAAAAGACTCAGAATCATGGCATTGAGCGCCACGGACTTACCGGAACCGGTGGTGCCGGCGACCAGCAGATGCGGCATCCTGGCAAGGTTTGCGACCACGGGCTTTCCCGAAATGTTCTTGCCCAGAGACAACGTCAGCGGGTGCGCAGATTTCTCATAGGCCACTGACCGCAGGATCTCCGACAGGAAGACGATCTGGCGGTTGGCATTGGGTATTTCCAGACCGATGGTCGACTTGCCGGGAATCACTTCCACAACACGCACGGAAACAACGCTGAGCCCGCGTGCAAGATCCTTCACCAGGTGTGCGATCTGTGCAGATTTAACACCGGCTGCCGGTTCGAGTTCAAAACGGGTGATCACCGGACCGGGATGCACAGCCACGACATCCACCTGTACGCCAAAGTCAGCGAGCTTCAGCTCGACCTGTTTGGAAAGCGCTTTAAGGGCGGACTCGCTGTAGCCGGGCAGTTGGTCGTGGGGTTCATCCAGCAAGTCCAGCGGCGGCAACAAATCCGTTGGAATATTGGTAAACAACGGCCTTTGTTTTTCTCTGGCGACACGCACGCTGACCTGCTCTTGCAGCATGCTGATCTGTGGTTCAATTTTAAGCGCGGTTTTGCCCCTCTGCCGGATTGAGTCGGTCTTGCGGACCTCTTCCCGTTTCGCCTTTGCACGCCGGCCTGCGAACCAGTCGCGCAAATTGGCG
>JBFZEL010000281.1:0-4059 GCA_041306925.1 Lysobacterales bacterium | reverse complement strand
AGTCGAGCCTCGCCGAGGGTCCGCGCCGTGCTCACACGGAAGTGCTCCGCCTCCAGGAGCCTTCCGAAGAAACGGAGCGAGACAGGCTCGTCATCGATGACCAACGCATGCAGCATGACCTGTGCTATCTCCCCCCGACGCGCGTGCGGACGACCCGAAGCCGAACGGACGACAACGATCCTAATCCATGCCTTCCGGCGCGTCAACCGTTCTGAATTGAAAATTGTATTATACAATTATATTATCCAGCGGAGTCGGACGCCGGCCGATGGCGGACGCAGGCATCACGGAGCGGGCGGGGAGACGAGCAGTACCTGCAGGTCGGCGACGTTGGTCCCCGTCGGTCCCGTCATCACCAGGTCGCCCGACGCCGAAAGGGCCCTGTGCGAGTCATTGGCGTCGAGCAGCCGGCGGGGATCGATCGCAGCGGACCGGAGGCGGGCGATGGTGCCCGTGTCGACGAGCCCACCGGCCGCCGGCGTGGGGCCGTCGATCCCATCGGTTCCAGCGCTGAGGAACACCCACGGTGGATCCGCGGAGGATTCCGGTTACACGCTGGACGTGGTGGGCGATGGCCTGGAGGCGATCAGCGCGCTGGAATCGAAGCATTACGACCTGGTTCTGATGGACTGTCTGATGCCCCGGATGAATGGTTTTGAAGCAACCCGAGCGATCCGGAGTGCCGATTCTCCACGCATTAATTCAAAAATACCGATTATTGCAATGACCGGCTTGACCGCAGAAGATGACCAGCAACGTTGCCTGGATTCGGGGATGTACGAAGTCATCAGCAAGCCGTTTAGCTCCGCCGATCTGATGCCGGTGCTCAGGCACTGTATGGCAAAGATCGAAGACGCCGGGCCTGCTGCAGATGCACGCGGGGAACCTGATGAACGTCCCTGGGATGATACCTTGCTGGATGGCGCGATTGATGAGTTTTTGACACAGGCGCCACGGGTTATCAGTGAGCTGCAACAGGCCGTCAAGGAGGGCGACCCGGAAAAGCTCCGGAATACCGCCTGCCGTTTTCGCGAGGCAACGGATATCCTGAAAGTTTCCGGACTTTCCGCCCGGTCGAAGGCATTGGAGCATGCTGCCACTGCCGGGCAAACGCAACTTGCGGTCACACACGCGGTAGAATTGGTCGAGGAAATGCAAAAGCTGATGCGGGTACTGGCGGAATAACGGCCGGTCCGGCTTACCTTCTCCGACGTAAAAAAGATCTTAATCCTGCTTTTTTTAACCGCTCTCAAAAGTAGAGGCCAGGCTATCATGGCCAGCTTTTGGATCGGGGGGATACTTCAAAATTGAATCTGCGTTTATTTTTTCTTTCTCTCTAGAGTGACAAAGGCTGACTTAAGTCAAGAGGGCCGATATTGGGGCAAGTAAAGTTCGAGGTGTTTTTATATAGACATTATATAGACAAACGGGTAAAACGAACTTTCAATACATCAAAAGCGACGAGGAAATCAATCAAATGTCAATAAAATCACTCAAATTCGTTCTGTCAATATCCACGCTGGCAATTCCACTGATTTTTTCAGGCGTGGCACAGGCACAAAGCACTGAGGTGGAAAAAGGTGCACTTGCCTGGGATGACTGGACGAAAACAGCTGCCGGTGGCAGCGGTTCACTGCCGGCTGGTGTTACCAAAAGCGACTATATCCGCTGCAAAGCCTGTCATGGCTGGGATTGGCTGGGTGCGGATGGCGGTTATGTCAGACGTTCACGAACGAGTTCCCGCCCTAATGCGGGTGCAGGCGATGGTGATACCACATCCCGGGCCGTTCTGGAAACAGTAACCGCCGATATGATCCTCCATGCAGGTACCGGCAGAACGTTTGCGCAGGGCGAAGGAAGTTGGGTAGCACTGGATGGCACTCATTCCGCTGCCAACAAGTCTGCTCATGCTGCTGGTTATACACTGGGTAATCAGCATCCTGATTTCTCAGGTGGCGAACTGACCCAGACCCAGATCGCTAGCCTCGTGGCTTTCCTCAATTTCGAAGATGGCGCCGCAAGCGCTTATTTTTCAGATATAAACCCTGATCTCAACCCTGCTATGTACACAATGATTGCCACAGCAGACGCAGCAGCAGGTGAAACCTTTTACAACTCCAGTTGCTCAGGTTGCCATGGTGATCCGGCGAGCGCAGGAAATGTCGGTGCGCCTGCAGGTGGGATACTTGATTACCTGAAGGGCGATGGCAAGTTCAGTGAGTTCAGCCACAAGGCTCGCTGGGGTATCCCTGGAACCAGCATGACCCGTGCGAGTATGGGTTCACCTGCATCAAAAGATATTGCCGATATGATGCTGTATCTCCAGGAACTTGGCGGCACCGGCTTTGCCATCAACTCTGGTCTGAGTGGTAACTGGTGGGGTGGATCGACACGCGCCGGTGAAGGATTTCTGATCGATGTCGCTTCAAATATTGAAGATGATACCATCGTCGTCGTTTCGTTTTACACATACAACAGCATCGGCGACCAGGTCTGGTTGATTGGAGCAGGACCTGCAGATGGCAACACGGCCCAATTCACGCTGTTCCTTCCGGAAGGTGCCAAATGGGGAGATGCCTTCAACCCCTTAGACAGAAACGAAACAGAGTGGGGAACCGGAACCTTCAGCTTTACTTCCTGCGGTTCAGGCCATATCGCGCTGGCGCCGAATGGGGTCATGCAAGGCAATGGTTTCACAGCGCTCGAATATGACATCAACAGGGATATCCTGATCCCGGATGTTACATGCCCGAAGTAGGTGGCCCAGCCTGATTGCTAACAAGGATGCCGGATCAACCTGAAGCTGATCCGGTTACCAGGAAAAGGAAAAGCGCTGCTCCAAAAGAGCGGCGCATTTTATCAACAAAGCAAAAAATAAGTGGCCAGATACATTTTCTCCATTTTCCTACAATAAATTGTCCCTAAAACCGTTTTACGCGGGGTGGTTCAGAGGCAAAGTAAGGTCTGTTCTAATGTGGAGTTGACCCATGCCGCGCCCTGCACGGCTCGATCTGACAGGAATTCCTCAGCACATAAGGCAGGGTGGAAATAATCGCCAGGTCTGCTTTTTTGCAGAAGCTGCCGATGCGTTGCATTTGTCGTTGCACCCACGAACGCCTGGCACCCTTCAGTTGCAAAAGGCGTGAGTTCTGTACCGGTTGCCGATCGGCCTCATACGGGCGGCGCACCGGCGGATTCGATATCGGTTTGCGCAAAGTCTTGCCCTTTGAACAGCAGTTCTTCACCATAGACCTGCGCCAAGGCATAGCTCATGCAATCACCGAAGTTGAGGCCTGCAGGATGGCGTCCTTTGCCAAATTGAAGGTAGGCGCTTTGTGCGGCACGCAGTTGCGGCAGATCGAAAGCCACAATCTCTGCACCCGATTCCCGCACAAAAGCGTCCAGTGCCGCCTCTGCGCTATCACCAAACCAACGCGTCAATACGATCGAAGCTTCGAGCAGGGCTGGCGTGCCGATGCGTGGCGCGGGATTCATCTCGATCAATTGCGCAAAGATTGCGGCGTCGGGCTCGCCAGCCAAAATCGCAATGATGGCTGAGGTGTCTATGATCATTTCGGCAGGCCAGACTCGTCGTAACCGACAGCATCGTTGGCATCGCCAGCCAATTGCCTACTGCCGGTTTCGGCAAGGGATAGCCGCAGCAGTCGAGCCGCTACACCGGCACGGCGACGGGAAGACTCCCGGCGCAAGCGCTGCTCAATGGCGATGCGAACGGCGACGGTGATGGACTCTCCCGTCAGCGCAGCCAGATCGCGGATTTTGCTGTCGGTTTCAGCATCTTTAATACTGATTGGCATGGATGATTCCTTCTTTTCAGGTAGATTCATCCTAACATGACAAATTGAGGCCGACAAGTTGCCCAGTAGCCACCACCCCAAAAGGGCTGGAAACAATTTTCGGTCGCATCCTGGTTTCGGTTTTGAGCCCTGTTTGGGCTGTTTGCCTGGCTGTTTGTAAGGTCGGACCCGACCATGTTTGTGACCATGTTTGCCATTCCATGTTTGTGGGGTCGGACCAGGCTAACTTGTTCATTTTAAA
>JBFZEL010000280.1:0-9151 GCA_041306925.1 Lysobacterales bacterium | reverse complement strand
GACGCTGGAACAGATCCTTGCAAAGGGTGGCCAGGCACTGTTGCGGGTGCCCGAAATCGGCCTGACACCGCTACTGGTCAGGCGCTTCGAGGACCGCCTGGGGTTTGCACCGTTGGTCACCCACTCCGGCCTCAGTGAGGGGCAGCGTTTGCAGGCCTGGGCATTGGCGCGGAGCGGTCTTGCCCGACTGGTTATCGGCACCCGCTCGGCGTTGTTTTTGCCCATGCCGGATTTGCGCATGATTATTCTCGATGAGGAACACGACGCCTCGTTCAAGCAACAGGATGGTTTTCGTTACTCGAGCCGCGATGTGGCGGTCAAGCGTGCGAGCCAACGTGACATACCGGTGGTGCTGGGGACGGCAACACCTTCGCTTGAAACCTTCAGCAACGCCGCGAGCGGCCGTTATAGCTGGCACCGCCTCAGGCGGCGTGCAACCGGTGCCGCGGAACCGCGCTGGCGGGTGCTTGACCTGATCCAGCAAAACATGACCGCGGGTATCTCAGCGGTGGCCATGGCGGCGATTGGCGAAACCCTGGTGAAAGGTGAACAGGCGTTGATTTTCCTGAACCGGCGGGGTTACGCCCCGGTGCTCTTGTGCCACGCATGCGGATGGCATGGCGCCTGTGAGCGCTGTGACACCAACCTGACCTGGCACAAGGCCAATCGGCGTCTCCTGTGTCACCACTGTGACAGCGTCGTGCCGGTTCCGGTCATGTGTCCGGCGTGTGGAGCCGATGCCCTGCAGGGCGCCGGTGAGGGCACCGAGCAACTGGAACAGGTATTGGGCAAGGCATTTGCGGACACACCCCTGTTGCGTTTTGACCGGGACAGCGTGAGCCGGAAGGGCGAATTCGAGCGGCTTGCCGGACAGGTCAAAGCCGGTGAGTCCTGTTTGCTGGTGGGAACCCAGATGCTGGCCAAGGGTCACCACTTCCCCAGGGTGACCCTCGTCGTCATCGTCAACCTCGACCAGGCCCTGTACAGCGCTGACTTCCGCGCGCTGGAGCGCATGGGGCAATTGATGGTGCAGGTAGCCGGTCGTGCGGGGCGTGATCAATTGCCCGGCGAAGTGATTCTGCAGACGCATTACCCGCAACACGAATCCCTGTTGACGTTGTTGAAATCGGGTTACGAGGCCTTTGCCGGGGAAATCTGCGCGGACCGGCGGGCGGCCTGTCTGCCACCCTTCAGTTACCAGGCGCTGTTACGCGCCGATGCCTATCAGAAGGATGAAGTCAGACGCTTCCTGGATCAGGCGAAGCAGTGTTTTCCGGCCGGAGAAGCGCTAATCTACGGGCCATTTCCAGCCATGATGGAACGCCGCAGCGGACGCACACGCTGGTATTTGCTGGTCCAGGCGAACAGGCGCTCGGCCCTGCACCGGCAGCTTGATGAATGGATGTTGCGGTTGCAAAAACTTGCCTCGGTGCGCAAGGTGCGCTGGTCGGTCGATGTTGATCCGCAGGATTACTGAATTTCAAGGCGGGGAAACGGTCATCAAGTCCTGTTCGTGACCAATGACACTGACGTAAAGTCAGCTATATACGCGAGCATGAGTGGTTGAAAAGTCCCTCTTTCGCACCCATAAAAAACTCGGCTCCATCGATGGGGCAGCAACAGCAGGTTTAGTCAATGGAATCTATCGAAAGTCAGGTAAAAACAGAATCTCTGCATCACCCGGAACGCGCGGCATTCAAGGAACT
Source organism: Lysobacterales bacterium (assembly GCA_041306925.1). Taxonomy (GTDB): domain Bacteria; phylum Pseudomonadota; class Gammaproteobacteria; order Xanthomonadales; family SZUA-36; genus SZUA-36. The sequence continues at coordinate 7,445 of JBFZEL010000280.1, read as the reverse complement.
CAGCAAGGTAGCCAACACGCTCATCATCGGCCAGGGCAGACTGATGGAGCGCCTGGTCATGGCGCTGCTATGTAACGGACACCTGCTGGTGGAAGGGGCGCCCGGCCTGGCCAAGACCACGGCCATCAAGGTGTTGGCGGAACGTATCGAAGGTGACTTTCACCGCATCCAGTTTACCCCTGACCTGTTACCGGCTGACTTGACGGGTACGGAGATATACCGGCCGCAGGAAGGCACTTTCGTTTTTCAGCAGGGACCGATTTTCCATAACATGATCCTCGCGGACGAAGTCAACCGGGCACCGGCCAAGGTCCAGTCCGCCATGCTCGAGGCCATGGGTGAACACCAGGTGACCGTGGGCCGGGTTACCTACAAGATGCCTCCGCTGTTCCTGGTCATGGCCACGCAAAACCCGATTGAACAGGAGGGCACCTACCCTTTGCCCGAGGCGCAGCTTGACCGTTTCCTGATGCACGTATCGATTGGCTACCCGGATGCGAAAGCGGAACAGGAGATTCTCGAACTGGCCCGCGGCCAGGCCCGCGACGAACTGGGTATCAAACCACAACCCAGGGTGCTGGTGACCCAACAGCAGGTCTTTGCAGCGCAAAGACAGGTGCTGGATCTGCACATGGCGCCGGCCTTGCAGGAATACATCGTACAACTGGTGCTGGCGACCCGTGACGCGGGTAAGTGGGACAAGGACCTCGGCCGCCTGGTCAGCTATGGCGCCAGTCCGCGGGCCACCATCGGCCTGGACCGCTGCGCAAGGGCGCGGGCCTGGCTCGACGACCGTGATTTTGTTTCGCCGGACGACATCCACGCGGTGATTCACGAGGTGCTGCGTCATCGTGTCCTGCTGTCGTACGAAGCGGAGGCCGATGGCGTGAGCGTGGATGAGCTGACCAACCGCTTGCTGGACCTGGTTCCTGTTCCATGACAGTTGTTCCGGGCGATGGCATACATCTGAGTGCCACCGAGTTAATTGCACTGAAGCCCCGCTGCAACGCGCTCAGCCTGCCGATGCATCGCCCTGCGGCGTCCTCGCTGGCGGGTGCCTACCGTTCCCGTTTCCGTGGCCGTGGCGTCGACTTCGTCGAGTCACGTCATTATCTTCCCGGCGACGACATCCGCAACATGGACTGGCGCGTAACGGCCCGCACCGGCAGGGCGCACACCAAGATATTCCAGGAGGAAAGAGAGCGGCCCGTGCTGGTCGCGGTGGATATCAGTCAGAGTCTTTATTTCGGCACCCGTTCGAGGCTCAAATCCGTCGCCGCGGGACAACTGGCAGCGGCGGTGGCCTGGGCCTCCGTGCGGCGGGGCGACCGTGTCGGTGCGTTCCTGTTCACCTCGGATGATCACCGCGAGTTACGTCCGGCCGGCGGGCGAAGGGGCGCAATGCGGGTCATACAGGGCCTGGTGGACTGGTTGAATCCGGCTCGACCCCAGCAGGGTTTCAAACCCCTTTCGGTATCCCTGGAGCGGGTCCGGCACGCCGTGCGTCCCGGCAGCCTGGTGCTGATCATCAGCGATTTCTTCAACCTGGATGAACAATGTCACCGTCACTTGTCGCGCTTGCGGCAACACAACGACGTGATTGGCTGCCAGGTCATGGATCCGGCCGAAGAGTCTCTCCCCGCAGGCAGGTTTCCGATCTCGGATGGCGAAAACAGTGCGATGCTGGACACCTACCAGGAGCTGCCACGCCGGAAATTTGAGCAGATGAGCAGTCAACACGGTGAGATTCCAAGACGTATGTTTCAGCGTCACAAGTGTGGCTGGATGGTGTTAAAGACGACCGATGACCCGGTGGACGTGCTGGGCCGCGAATTGCGTTTGCTGGTCGGAAGGCGCGCATGAATCCGGACCTGCTATCACAACTACGCGATATTCACGGCGCAGCGCCGGTGCCGTGGTGGCCGCCGGCGCCGGGATGGTGGGTGCTGGCCGTTTTGCTGCTGGTATTGTCGGGCTGGCTGTTGCGGCGTGTGCTTGCACGTTACCGGGTCAGGCGGCGACGCAAGCAAATGCTGGCATGGATCGATCATCTGAACGCGCATATCGATCCCCGGCGTGATCCGCAGGCCTACCTTGCCACGCTGAACCGGATTTTCAAACTGGTTGCACTGAGGGCATTTCCCGAGCGGCAATGTGCGGTCATGAACGGCCAGGCGTGGACCGGCTTCCTGATGGAAAAAATGCCCCAATCGCAGTCGGCAGAGTCGCTCAGGGTGCTGGCTGCGGGTCCCTATGACCCCGCTCCGGTATTCGACCCGGAAATGTTGTGTGGTCTCACGCGTGCCTGGATCAGGCGGTATGGCTGACGAAATCCTGACGACCGGTTTCACCATCGCCTGGCCCTGGCTGTTACTGCTGGCGCCGCTGCCGTGGTTGTTGCGGTTGCTGTTGCCGGCATCAACATCGGCTGATTTGCAGGCCCTGCGTGTGCCGTGGTTCTCGGCGGTGGCGGCTGACAGGTCGGGTTGGTTGCGCAGACCCTGGCTGGCCCTGGTCGCGTCACTGGTCTGGTTGCTGCTGGTCGTTGCCGCGTCACGGCCACAGTGGGTGGGTGAAATCGAAAGCCTGCCGGTGACCGGGCGGGATTTGCTGCTGGCGGTCGACATTTCCGGCAGTATGGACACCCAGGACATGGTGCTGAACAGGACCGCTGTAAACCGGCTGGAAGTCGTTAAAAAGGTTGCCGGTGAATTCATCCAGCGGCGTCACGGCGATCGGGTCGGGCTGATCCTTTTCGGCAGCCGCGCATACCTGCAAACGCCATTGACTTTTGATACCGAGACCACGGCCACGCTGCTGGAAGAATCCGAAATCGGTCTGGCCGGACGTGAAACAGCCATTGGTGACGCCATTGGATTGGCGGTCAAGCGCTTGAGAGAGGATGCGGCGGCTGACCGGGTGCTGGTGTTGCTGACCGATGGTGCAAATACCTCCGGTGAGGTGCAGCCCTTGCAGGCTGCCGGTTTTGCAGCCCGCGACGGGCTGACGGTCTACACCGTTGGCGTAGGCGCCGATGAAATGATGGTGCAGGATTTTTTCGGCAGCCGCGTGGTCAATCCCTCTGCGGACCTTGATGAAGATACGCTGAAGGCGATCGCGGAGCAGACCGGCGGGCGTTACTTCAGGGCCCGGGATGTGCAAAGCCTCGAGCGCATATATGCAATCCTCGATGAGCTGGAACCGGTTGAGAGCGACGTCGAAATCATTCGCCCCATCGATGAATTGTTTTACTGGCCCCTGGGTCTTGCCTATCTGCTGGCGCTGTTGGCGGCCCTGTTTTCAATCCGCCCGTTCAACCTGGGTTTTCTGACTACGTGATGGATATACTGTCGCTGCATTTCATACGTCCCCTGTGGCTGGCACTCGTGCCACTGGCCGTGATCCTGCCACTGGTCTGGCGGCGCTGGCGCCGTCCGTCAGGTGACTGGAGCAAGGTTTGTGATGAGCATCTTTTACGCTGGCTGAGTGTCGGAGACGCCGCCGCAAAGCCATCGCGTTTCGGACCATGGCTGGCGGGGCTGGTATGGCTGATAGCCGCTGTCGCACTGGCTGGACCGAGCTGGCAAAAGCTGCCGGACAGTTCCTTCAGCTCCCGCGATGCGCGTGTGCTGGTGCTGGATTTATCGTTGTCGATGCTTGCCGAAGACCTCAAACCCAGCCGCCTGGCGCAGGCGAATTTCAAGTTGTCAGACATGCTCGGCGCCGCGTCTGAAGGCCAGACAGGCCTGGTGGCCTACGCCGGAGACGCGTTCGTTGTCTCGCCGTTGACCGACGATACCAATACCATCAGGACCATGTTGCCGGCTTTACGCCCGGACGTGATCCCGGTGCCCGGCAGTCGCCCCGACCGGGCTCTGAAACTGGCGGCCGAACTGTTGCAGCGCTCCGGTATGAGCCGGGGTGAAATCCTGTTGATTGCCGACAGTGGCAGCGATGCAGCCAGCAAAGTTGCCGCCGACCTGGCCAAACAGGGGATTAACACATCGGTGCTGGCGGTCGGCACCGTGCAGGGCACACCGATTCCCAGTGGCGACGGCTTCGTCAGTGACAGCAAGGGCAATATCGTGGTCGCCCGTCTCGAGCGCGACGCCCTGCAATCCATCGCCCGGGCCGGTGGCGGAAAATACTCGGAATTGACCGCAGGCAGCTCTGCAGACTCACCCTGGGCCTCGCTCGGGGGAAGCGAGTTTGCCCGCAAGGATGACGCCCTTGGTGAACGCTGGAAGGATGTCGGGCCCTGGCTGGTGGTGGTCCTGTTGCCGTTGGTGGCGCTTGGTTTCCGGCGTGGTCTGCTGTTTGCCCTGCCATTGTTGCTGGTGCCCGGACTGCTGATCAGCACCGAGGCAAGGGCGGGTTTCTGGGACGATCTGTGGACGACCAGGGATCAGCAGGCGCAGGCCGCGCTCAGGCAGCAGCGTGCGGCCGATGCCGTCCGGCTGGCAAAAGATCCCGCGATTGCCGCCGAGGCCTACTACCGGACTGGTGATTTTGTCAACGCCGGACAGTCGTGGGCGCAGCAAAACCAGGCCGACAGCCATTATAACTACGCAAACGCGCTGGCACAGTTGGGCCAGTTCGATGCCGCGATTGCCGAATATGACGCTGCCCTGGCCCTGGACCCGGAGATGGAGGACGCAGTCTTCAACCGGGACCTGGTGGAGCAGATGAAAAAGCAGCAGGAACAGCAGGAGCAGCAGGACCAAAAGGATAAAGAAGGCGAGTCCGACGAAGAGCAGTCGGGTGATGAGTCTGAACAGGGCGAGCAGGGCGACGAACGGTCCTCCGAGGACCAGCAGGAAGGCCAGCAGGGCGAAGAAGAATCCGACGCGCAAAAGGACGGTGAGGAGACCGGCCGGCCTTCAGACGCCGAGATGCAGCAGAACTGGTCGGAGGAAGATGCACAGGCCATGGAACAATGGCTGCGGCGCATCCCGGATGATCCGGGCGGTCTGCTGCGACGTAAATTTCGCAATGAGCACGAACGCCGGGGTTCACCCGCAGATGAAAACGAGACATGGTAATCGGGAATGGTAGAAATGGTTTTTAGTCAAGCACGCCAGCAGCCGGGTAGCCTGACCCTGGCCGTCATCCTGTTGCTGTTTTGTACATTGGCCCAGGCCGCGGGGGTTACCGCCAAACTGGATCGCAACAACGCCGTCGTCGGTGAAACGGTCACCCTTGTGCTGGAAACCGCTGACACCAACCAGAGCCTGGACGCCGATTTCTCGGTTCTGCAGGCGGATTTCGACGTCCTGAACCGGCGTTCTGAAACGCAGATGTCATTCGTGAACGGCACCCAGACCGCGAGCGTCCGCCTCGTGATAACCCTCGAACCAAAACGCGAGGGTGATTTGCTGATCCCCGCCCTGCAGTTTCCGGGCGCCAGTTCAAATCCGCTGACATTAAAGGTCACGGCAGCCCCGGCGCTGGCTCCGGGCGAGGCCGAACCGGTCTTTATCGAAGTGTCGGTGCAACCCGAACAGGGTCCATACTACGTGCTTGCACAGGTCAGCCTGACGGTCAGGATTTTCTACCAGGCGAGCCTGACGGAAGCCGCCATCAGTCCGCCGTCGCCGGCCCAGGCCTCGGTGCGACTGCTGGATGAAATTCCCTACCAGTCTGACCGCAATGGCGAACGCTACCGTGTGCTGGAAAGACGTTATGCCATTTTCCCGGAGCGTTCAGGAGCGCTGACGATTCCGCCGATGCAGCTCAGCGGGCGTCTGATCGATTCGTCTTCGGACCGCTTGTGGCAGCCGACGGTGCGCGGTCGCCGGGTGCAGGTTGAGAGCGAGCCGCTGGTGCTGGAGATCAGTCCGCGGCCAGCTTCTTTCACGGGTGATTTCTGGTTGCCCGCAAGGCGCGTCACCATCTCACAGCAGATTTCAGACAATGCCAAGCTGCGTGTTGGCGAACCGATCACGCGCACGGTGATCGTGGATGCCGTGGGCCTGGAAGAAAATATGCTGGAAGAACCCGTTTGGCCGGAAATCGATGACGCGCGTATTTACCCTGACCAACCCCAGGGTATCACCCGTGATGATGGTGAGTGGGTGCTGGGTCACAAGGAATTCCGCTATGCCATCGTGCCGGAGCAGGCCGGTGATCTCAGGTTGCCGGAGATACGCCTGGAATGGTGGGATACGGTTAAAAGTGAGCAGCGCACGGCCATTTTGCCGGGACACACGGTCAAGGTATTACCGTCCGAGTTGAATACTTCGGTCGGCGTTGCGCCAGCGGAAGTGGCTGCGGTACCGGTACCTGCCATGGGTGTATCAACGCGGGACACGGTGTTGACGGGTAACCCGATCCTATGGAAATCAAGCACGGCGGTGTTTGCCGTTCTGTGGCTACTGACCCTGATTTTCTATTTCCGGCGCAGTGGCCCAGGTGTCGTCCCGGTGGCTCAAAATGGTTCGTCCACGCAGGACGAAAAGGCATTGCTAAAAGATATTCAGCAGGCCTGCCGGGGAAATGATGCTTCCGCAGCACGTAATCGTCTCGCACAATGGATCAGGAATTATGCACCACCGGAACTGCGTGGCAGCATGCGTGACTTCGGTGCAAGCTGTCGCGATCCGTCCTTGCGCAATGCAATGGCAGAACTCAATGCCAGCGGCTTCAACGAAAGTGACGGCGGTGCATGGCAAGGTGAACCATTGTGGCGTGCGTTCAAACAGTGGCAGGCCAGCGCCGGCAGGCCACGGTCTGCCACAGTGGGTGACAAACCGGACCTGTACGCGCGCTGACGGGCAAGCCGCACGCGCAGGCTTGTCTGAAGGTTTACCGTCCTGGGGTTTACCGCCCTGGTTTGGATGCCGCCAGGTTGTCCGTGGGCTGACCCGTTCCGATGGGTTCCAGCAGGCTGATCTCGGACCAGCCGTCTCCCAGGTCCTCGATTTCTATTGCAAGCCTCAGCGAGGTTCCGCTGCTCGTCTTGCCGGAGGGGACACGATTCGTGTCAGACACGGCGAAATCGATGTAAATCATGTATTCGTCGACGTACCCGGTAGGCACCACGATACTGGTTACCAGTAGCATTCTGCCGCCGCAGTCGGCATCACCGGTGCAGTTGTCACCACCGCCGGAAGCGGCCGCGACAGCCATGGAGTCCATGACATCATCAAAATCGATGTTGAGATGCGGGCTGTTCGCGTCTTCCAGCAGGCCGTCTATCATTTGCCAGATATCATCTGACACGATGCCCTCGGCCGCATGGTGAGACCACGCGGGTGCGGCGAAAAGTGCGGCAAGCAACATCAGCGCTAATATCATCATCCGTTTCATACGATCATCTCCTGAATTAGGCAATTACTAATAGATTTCCAAAAATGCCATTTCCCGCGGACGAACCGACCTCGGGCAATGGCTGTTGCCCCGGTAACATCTCCATCGCACGACCGTAATCTGAAACAAGTGTGTGG
>JBFZEL010000279.1:0-16889 GCA_041306925.1 Lysobacterales bacterium | reverse complement strand
AACTTGATCCCAAAGTCGAATGCACCTGTCACTTCCACAATACCTACGGTCTGGGCATGGCCAATATCATGGCCGCCCTGCACGTTGGCGTGACCTCGTTCGAAACTTCGTTCGCCGGTCTAGGTGGTTGCCCGTTCACCAAGGTCGCAGCCGGCAACGTGGCCACCGAGGACTTTGTCAACGCCTTGCAGTTGCAGGGCTTGCGCCGCGACATCAGGCTTGACGGACTGATCGGCGTGGCCACCGATGTCGCCAGGTATTTTGAGCGCGAAATGCCCGGTTGCGTTTACAAGACCGGAACGATCCAAAGGAAGGAGGCAGCATGAGCAAGCAAATCATGCAGGATGTCAGGGTACTCGACCTTACCAATGTGCTGGCCGGGCCCTTCGCAACTTTGCACCTCGCCCTGCTGGGCGCGGAGGTGATCAAGATAGAACGGCCAGGCTCCGGCGACCTGGCGCGCAAGCTGGGCACGCTGACGGAGTTGAACGATCAGAATATGGGTACCAGTTTCCTGGCCCAGAACGCCAACAAGAAGTCGCTGACCCTCAACACCAAGGACCCCGAGGGCAAGGAGATCTTCCTGAAACTGGTGCAGACCGCGGACGTGCTGGTCGAGAATTTCCGCCCGGGCGTCATGGACCGGCTGGGTATTGGCTACGATGTGCTCAAGGGCATCAACCCGGGTTTGATCTATTGCGCCATCTCGGGTTTCGGCCAGACCGGGCCGGATGCGTTCAAACCGGCCTATGACCAGATCATCCAGGGGCTCAGCGGTGAAATGTCGGTCAACGGTGACGAGCGTCTCAACCCGTTGCGCACCGGCTTTCCGGTCTGTGACACGGTCGGTGGCCTGAACGCCGCTTTTGCGATCATGGCGGCCCTTTATCACCGCGAACGCAGCGGCGAGGGCCAGTTCATCGACATCGCCATGCTCGACTCCATCATGCCGCTGATGGGCTGGGTGGCGGCCAACCTGCTGATCGCCGGCAAGCAACCGGTGCCGATGGGCAATGACAATTTCACGGCGGCGCCGTCCGGTGTGTTCAGGACGGCCGACGGTTTTATCAACATCGCCGCCAACAAGCAGGAGCAATGGGAGGCGGTCTGCGATGTGCTCGAACTGCCGGACCTGAAAACCGATCCGCGCTTCGAGAAACGCGATGTGCGCAAGCAGAACCGCAAGCTGCTGACCCCGTTGCTGGAGATCAAGCTGGCGCAACGCACGACGGACGAATGGGTGGAACTGCTGAACGCCAGCGACGTGCCCAGCGGCGCCATCCTGAGTCTCGCGGACGCCCTGCAACAACCCCAGGTCAAACACCGTCAGACATTGAAGGACGTGCCGGTCGAGGGTATCGGCAGCATTCCGTTGTTCAACCTGACTGCAAAATTTGAAAAAACGCCGGGAGATATCACTGCCCCGCCGCCGCGGCTTTCGGCACACACCGCCGAAGTCCTCGCGGGTATCGGCATCACTGCAAGCGAAGTGGCCGCCCTGAAAGCGAAACGCGTCATCTGACGGCCGTTGGAGAAAGGAGATCGATATGGGAATGACGTATACACAAAAGCTGCTCGCCAAGGCGTGTGGCAAGGATGCGGTTGCCGTTGGCGACATCCTCGAATTGCCGGTCCACCTGGCGATGTCACACGAGAACGCCGCGCTGGTCATCAACCAGTTCAAGGAAATTTACCAGGGCACCGGGATGGAACCGCGCGTCTGGGACCCGGGCCGGATCGCGATCATCTTTGATCACCGTGTTCCCGCCGAGTCTGCAAAAACGGCGACCAATCACAAGAAAACGCGCGAGTTCGTGGCACAGCACGGGATCACCAAGTTTCACGATGTGCGTGGCGACGTCGGTGGCATCTGCCACCAGATCCTGCCGGAAAACGGCTACGTCCGCCCCGGCCAGGTGCTGGTCGGCACCGACAGCCACACCACCACGCATGGCGCCCTCGGCGCCTTTGCCTTTGGTATCGGCGCGACGGAAATGGCGGCGGTCTGGACGCTCGGCAGCATTCTGAATGTCGAGGTGCCGGGTACCATCAAGGTCGTGGTCAACGGCAAGCTGCCGCGAGACGTCTACCCCAAGGACCTGATCCTGTACCTGGTGGGTCTGCTCAGCGCAGAGGGTGCCAACTTCAAGGTGATCGAGTTCCACGGTGAGGTGATCCGCGACATGCCGACCTCGGGACGGCTGGTGCTCTGCAACATGGCGGTCGAAGCCGGCGCGACGGCCGGCGTGGTGCCGCCGGATGACGAGACCCGTCGTTATTTACGTGACGAGGCCCATGTTGCAGATGAACTGGACCTGTTCGCGGCCGACGCCGACGCCGTCTACGACCGCGTGGTCGAGATTGACGCGAACCTGCTCGACCCGCAGATCGCCTGCCCGCACACGGTCGACAACGTCAAGTCGATCGCGGCGATCAAGGGCAAGAAAATCAACCAGATCGTCGTCGGTTCCTGCACCAATGGCCGCCTGGACGACATCGAGATCGTCGCCCGGACACTGAAGGGCAAGCATGTTGCGGATGGCACGCGTATGCTGGTCTTTCCGGCCTCGTGGCGTATTTACACCGAGGCGATGGAGGCCGGCTACCTGCGTGACCTGATCGCCGCCGGTGCAGTCGTTTGCAATCCCGGCTGCGGCCCCTGCCTGGGTATCCACCAGGGCGCACTGGGCGATAACGAGGTGGCGCTGGCCACCACCAACCGCAACTTCAAGGGCCGCATGGGCAACCCCGGCGCCGAGGTGTTCCTGTGCTCGCCGGCGGTGGCCGCGGCCAGCGCGCTGACCGGCGTCATTACCGATCCAAGAGAGGTGCATTGAAATGGCCAAAGGAAAAGTCGTACTGAAACTCGAAAACGATATTTCGACAGATATCATCTACCCTGGCCGGTTCATGGCGACGGTGCTGCCGACCGAAACACCGCAGTTTGCCTTTGCTGATGACAAAGATTTCAACGCTGCGCTGAAGAAAGGCGAGGTGCCGCCCGGCAGCTTCATCGTAGCCGGTGACAACTTCGGCTGCGGTTCCTCGCGCGAACAGGCGGCATCGTGTATCAAGGGTTACGAGATCACCGTCATCGCGCGCAATTTTGCCAGGATTTTCCTGCAGAACTCGATCAACGTCGGGCTGCAGATGATCATCTGCCCGGACCTCGAGGCCGCGGTGGGCGACGAGCTGGAAGTCAGGGGCAACGAGGTCGTGAACCTGACGTCGGGTGCGGCATTCACCATCACCCCACTGCCGCAGGCGCGCCAGGCGATCATCGACGCGGGCGGGTTGATCCCGTATGCGAGAGCCCTGCTGATGGAGCGCGCCGCTTAGTCGTCCATTCGAGCAAGGCTGCAGAAATTTTGGAGGCTTCGTTTGAGGCCGTGCGCTCAGCAGGCCGGGTGGTCTTCACTGCCCAGTCTTATCCGGCCCTGCGGGCTACCCTCAGCCAGGATTCCACCTGATCGGGACCGCGCTGGCGGTACATCCTGTACCGTCAGCACTCGATTTTCATCCATGAAAATCGCCCCTGGCGCAATCCCGTCTTCGGCGGATAAATGGGCAGTGAAGACCACCCGCCCTGCTGAGCTTTGTAACTGACAGTCGTGCACACTGGTTCAGACCCGGCAGGTGCTTGCTGCCTGGGCGAACGTTGAAGCGCCGAGTAGCCGGGCGGATCAGGGGCGATCGGGCAGGATGCCCGATCGAGGCCGACCAGAACACGACCACAGGGATGTGGGAGGTAGAGCAATGCCGGGAGCAATTGCCGAGGATGTTCTGTGAGGCCGACCCGTCAGGATCCGGCCGGCTGCGAGGGCAGTCCCGGATCAAAGATCCGGGACCGCTGGGTCCGAGAGCACGGGCAGCAAGCACCTGCTGGGTCTTCGCACCTACATCAGGTTGACTGTTTCCCGGACTGATTTATATAAGACTGCTGGCATTCACTGTTAAACGATATGTTTCCGCCCGATCTCGCCGATGTTTCTGCAGCCGATCAGACCCATACCCCTGACGATTTCGGCGCGCAGCAGTTCCACTGCCTTGCTGACACCGGCCTGGCCGCCGGCTGCCAGGCCGTACAGGTAAGGCCGTCCCATCGAGCAGGCCGTGGCGCCGCGCGCCAGCGCTTTGAGTACATGCGTGCCCCGGCGGATACCTCCGTCACAGATGACTTCGCACTCACCACCCACCTCGTCGAGTATCGGGCCGAGCGCATCAAAAGCCGACAGCGTGCCGTCCAGCTGACGGCCGCCATGGTTTGAAACCATGATGGCGGTGACGCCGCGCTCGACCGCCCTGCGGGCGTCGGCGGGTGACAAAATACCCTTGATGGCGAACGGACCGCCCCATTCGGCGATCATCCACTCGAGGTCGTCCCAAGTCACCGACGGGTCAAACTGGCTGGCGATGTATTCGATCAGCGAGGTGCTTTGCGAACTGCCCGCGGGGATCTTGTGCGCGACGTTGGCAAGTATGGCTTTGGGGTGAGTGAGGGCACGGTAAACCCAGCCCGGCCTGGCGGCGAAACCGATGACGCCCGCGAGGTTGAGCCTGGGCGGCATGCTGAAACCGTAACGCAGTTCACGCTCGCGGTTGCCCGCCACCGGGATGTCCACGGTCAGTGTCAGGGCGTCGTAGTTCGCTGCCTTGCAACGCTGGATAAACTCGCGTGTCAGGCTGCGGTCCTTCATGACGTAAATCTGGAAGCATTTCGGTCCGCTGCAGGCCGCGGCCACGTCTTCTATGCGGGTCGAGCCGACCGTCGACAGGCAGTAATAGGTGCCGGCCGCCGCCGCCGCTTGCGCAACCGCGGTTTCACCGTCGTGATGAAATAAGCGGCTCATGCCGGTTGGCGCAAGGAACAGCGGCATCGATATCTCGCGTCCCAGCACTTTCGTGGTGGTGTCGATCTTTGCCACGTCGACCAGGTATTCCGGCACCAGCCTGACGCTGTCAAACGCCTGCGCATTGCCCAGCACATTGGTTTCGTCGTCGGCTCCGCCGTCGATGTAATTGAACAGCGGTTTGGGCAGTTTCCTGCGGGCTATTTTCCGCAGATCTTCAATATTGAGAACTTTGTCGAGACGGGACATGCACATTCATCCTTTGCAGTTGTCGCTGTAAACCGGCCCCCGCGCATGCTTGCGGTTACACCTGCACCTTGCTCAAGTCGCGCACCCCACCCTGATCGGCGCTGCTGGCGAACACGGCATAGGCGCGCAGGGCCTGGCTGACCCGCCGACGCCGCGGCGCCGCCGGCCGGTAGCCGCTGGCTTCGAGCTTTGCGCGCCGTTGCGCCAATACGTCGTCGCCGACCTCCAGCGTGATACTGCGTGCGGGGATGTCAATGCTGATGGTATCGCCTGCCTCGACCAGCGCGATCAGACCGCCACTGGCGGCCTCGGGTGAAACATGACCGATCGAGAGACCACCGGTCGCACCGGAAAATCGTCCGTCGGTGATCAGCGCGCAGGCGCCGCCGAGCCCCTTGGCCTTGATTGCCATGGTGGGCCCCAGCATCTCCTGCATGCCGGGCCCGCCACGCGGTCCCTCGTAGCGGATGATGACGATATCGCCGGGTTTGATCTCATCGGCGAGTATGGCCTCGTTGGCGACTTCCATTTCCTCGAATACCCGCGCCTGGCCGCTGAAGCGGTACATGCTTTCGGCAACTGCGGCGGTCTTGACGATGCAGCCTTTTTCGGCAAGGTTGCCGTAGAGCACGGCGAGACCGCCTTCTGTGCTGTAGGCGTGTTCGAGGTCACGGATACAGCCGGCGGCACGGTCGAGGTCGGGCTCCCAGCGGTTGTCCTGGGAGAACGGCCTGGTGGTGCGGATGCCGCCGGGTGCGGCGCTATACAGGCGGGCCGCGTCCTGGTCCTTGCTGCGGCCGATATCCCAGCGGGCCAACGCTGCGGCGAGACTGGCGCTGTGCACCATCTGCACCCCGGTATTGAGCAGACCGCCTTTTTCCAGTTCACCCATGACCGACATCATGCCACCGGCGCGGTGCACGTCCTCCATGAAGTAATCGTGGGTCGAAGGAGAAACCTTGCACAGGTGCGGGATGCGTCGCGACATGGCGTCGATATGCGCCATATTGAAGCCGACCCCGGCCTCCTGGGCGGCGGCGAGCAGGTGCAATATCGTGTTGGTCGAGCCGCCCATGGCAATGTCGACCGCCATCGCGTTGCTGAAGGCGTCAAAACTGGCGATGGCTCTTGGCAGCACGCTGTCATCATCATCAAAGTAGTAGCGCCTGGCCAGTTCGACGATCAGGCGGCCGGCCTCGAGGAACAACGCACCGCGGTCGCGGTGGGTGGCCAGCAGCGAACCGTTGCCGGGCAGTGAGAGACCCAGCGCCTCGGTCAGGCAATTCATCGAATTGGCGGTGAACATGCCGGAACAACTGCCGCAGGTCGGGCAGGCGCTGTCTTCGACGTCCGCGAGACTGTTGCCCGGATAGGCATCCATGTTCACAGCGCCCGAGAAGGCGTCGGTGAGATCGACCCGCAATATTGGCTTGCCGCCGTTTTCAAGGCGACCGGCCTCCATCGGTCCGCCGGAGACAAACACCGTCGGAATGTTCAGACGCAGGGCCGCATTCAGCATACCGGGTGTGATCTTGTCGCAATTGGATATACATACCAGCGCGTCGGCACAGTGGGCATTGACCATGTATTCGACGCTGTCGGCGATCAGGTCGCGGCTTGGTAGTGAATACAACATGCCGTCGTGCCCCATCGCAATGCCGTCATCCACGGCGATGGTGTTGAATTCCTTCGATACGCCACCCGCTTTGGCGACTTCACTGGCGACCAGGCTGCCGACGTGCTGCAGATGCACGTGTCCCGGCACGAACTGGGTGAAGGAATTGGCGATGGCGATGATGGGTTTGCCAAAATCGCCGCTGCGCATGCCGGTGGCGCGCCACAGCGAGCGGGCCGCCGCTGCCCGGTCGCCCCTGGTGGTGATATCTGAGCGTAAAGGTTTCATAATGCAAGCTTCAAACGGGTTAAAAAGGTAAAATGAACGCGCTCCGGAATCGTACCACTCATTGCGGTTAACGGCTGCTAATTCCGTATAAATAGGTTGCTGGAATGATGCCTGCCGGGGTTGATTGCCACCGGCTCTTTCATCAGGAAGTCTGCACCCCATGGGTCCATTGCAAGGTTTCAAAATCATAGAAATTGCCGGTGTCGGGCCCGGCCAGTTCGCGGGGATGCTCTTGGCCGACATGGGCGCCAGCGTGATCCGCCTCGATCGCCCGGTCGATGCAACACCGATTTTTGCAGCACCTGCCCGATTTAACATCATGAACCGCAGCCGGCCCACGATCGGCGTGGATCTGAAAACACCCTGGGGCGTGCAACTGGTGCTGGACCTGTGCGCCGAGGCGGATGCGCTATTCGAGGGTTTTCGGCCCGGCGTCATGGAGCGCCTCGGCCTGGGCCCGGAGGCGTGCATGGCGCGCAACCCAAAACTCGTCTACGGCCGCATGACCGGCTGGGGCCAGCAGGGGCCGTTGGCGGAAAGCGTCGGTCACGACGCAAACTACATCGGTTTGGCTGGCACCTATGGGGCTATAGGCGAAAAGGGCGGGCGTCCGGTTTGTCCGTTGAACCTGGTCGGCGACATGGGTGGCGGTGGCGCCTATCTCGTCATCGGCCTGTTGGCGGCCTTGCTGGAAGCGTCAAAATCAGGCCGCGGGCAGGTGATCGATGCCGCCATGGTCGACGGCGCCGCCTCGCAGATGGCCTCGATCTGGAGTTTCAAGGCCGCCGGTGAATGGCAGGATGAACGCGGCAGTAACATCCTCGATGGCGGCGCGCCTTTTTACACGGCCTATCGCACCCTTGACGGTTTGTACATGGCGGTCGCACCGCTTGAAAACCGCTTCTATGGGAACCTGCTCGACGCGCTCGGACTCGCTGACATCGATCCGGCCGCACAGCACGACCGGTCGCAGTGGGCAACTGTCAGGCAACGCATACAGGCGGTATTTGCAACCCGCACGCGGGACGAGTGGTGCGAGCGTCTCGCAGGCACGCAAACCTGTTGCACACCGATTTTGAACCTGTCCGAGGCAGCGACGCATCCGCACAATGTTGCACGCGGGACCTTCGTCAGCGTGGACGGCGTAACCCAGCCCGGCCCGGCGCCGCGTTTCTCGCGCACGCAATCTGCAATCAGCAGCGCGGCCGGCACACTCCAGCCGGACCTTTTCAGGGTTCTGCGGGACTGGGGTGCTAGCGATGAGATCCTGGCAAACATAACAAGGGAAAGCCAAGCATGAAAACAACCATGAGTTTTGTCTGCGGGAGCAGTGAAAAGCCGCTTATCTACCGGACGATTGGCGACGTCTTTGACGATGCGGTCGAACAATGGGGTGACAGGGAAGCCATCGTCGTGCGTCACCAGGGTATCCGCTGGACGTACCGCCAACTGGGCGAGGCGATCGATGCGTTCGCCGCAGGTCTGCTGGCGCTCGATTTAAAAGCGGGTGAACGGGTGGGGATCTGGTCGCCGAACAATATCGAATGGGTCATTGCGCAGTTTGCCACGGCCAGGGCCGGGCTGATCCTGGTCAATATCAACCCGGCTTACCGCAAGGCCGAGCTGATTTACACACTCAACAAGGTGGCCTGCAAGGCGTTGATCCTGGCGCGTGAATTCAAGAGCAGCAATTACGTCGGGATCCTGCGGGATATCGCCCCCGCCATCAAGACATCCACGGCAGGTCAGCTGAATCTTAACGCGCTGCCGGCGCTGCGCTCGCTGATCGTGATCAGCGATGAACCGGTGGCGGGCATGTTCCGGTTTGCCGACATCGCCGCCATGGCGCCGGCCGATGCGGCTGCCCAACTGGCGGAGCGGGCGCGTCTGAACCAGCCCGATGATGCGATCAACATCCAGTTCACCAGTGGCACCACCGGTCTGCCCAAGGGCGCGACGCTGACGCATTTCAATGTCCTGAACAACGGCTTTTTCGTCGGCGAGGCCATGCAACTGACCCACCAGGACCGTCTCTGTATCCCGGTGCCGCTTTACCATTGTTTCGGCATGGTGCTGGGCGTGCTGGCCTGCGTGACCCACGGCGCGACCATGATCTTTCCAGCCGCGGCCTTCGAACCGCGCGCGGTTCTGGAAGCGGTGAGCGAGGAACGCTGCACGGCCCTGCACGGCGTGCCAACCATGTTTATCGCGGCACTGGAGCATCCGGATTTCGCAGCGTTTGATTTCAGCCACCTGCGCACCGGCATCATGGCCGGCGCACCCTGCCCGGTCGAGGTCATGCGCAAGGTCATCAGCCAGATGAATATGCGGGAAGTGACCATCTGCTATGGCATGACCGAGACCAGCCCGGTGAGCTTCCAGAGCGCCACCGACGACCCGCTGGAAAAGCGCGTTGCCACTGTCGGGCGGATCCATCCGCACGTGCAGGTCAAGATCATCGACGAACACGGCCGGGTGGTGCCGCGCGGTATCTCGGGCGAACTCTGCACCCGCGGTTACAGCGTCATGCTGGGCTACTGGGGTGACGAGGAAAAAACCAGGGAGGACATCGACCAGGCCGGCTGGATGCACACCGGCGACCTGGCGGTGATCGACGCGGACGGTTATTGCGACATCGTCGGCCGGGTCAAGGACATGATCATCCGCGGCGGCGAAAACGTCTATCCACGCGAGATCGAGGAATACCTGTTCCGCCACCCGAAGATCCAGCAGGCGGCGGTGTTTGGCGTGCCGGATGAAAAGTATGGAGAGGCCGTCGCCGCCTGGGTCAAACTGCAGGACGGCGAAACCGCGGACGCAGAAGAAATCCGCGCCTATTGCAGCGAGCAGATCGCCTACTACAAGGTGCCGAAATACATCATGATCGTGGACGAATTTCCGATGACGGTCACCGGCAAGATCCAGAAATTCATCATGCGTGACAGGACGATCGAACAGCTTTAACGGGTTTCACCTTTAATTCGGGCTTATTAGCCCCATCTGCTCGGGATGACTGAGAATATTTCCAGCGAGCGTCCCAAGGGCAGTTCGCTCAGGCCGCTGCGGTCCCTCGTTCCGTTTATCCTCGCGTACCGAGGCGTGCTGTATTCCGCATTGGTTGCATTACTGGTGGCTTCCGCTGCCCTGTTGGCGTTGCCGGTGGCCCTGCGCTACCTGATCGACAACGGCTTTGCCGCCAACGACGTGAGTACGATCAACCGCTATTTCGGCTGGTTCTTCGCCGCGGCCGCGGTCTTTGGCGGCTTCGCCGCGCTGCGTTATTACCTCGTTTCGTGGCTCGGCGAGCGGGTGGTTGCGGATATCCGCACCCAGGTTTACGACCGTGTCATCCGCATGGATCCGACCTTTTTTGAAACCACGCGCACCGGTGAGGTACTGTCACGGCTGACCACCGATACCACCCTGGTGCAAAGCGTTTCAGGTGTCAGTCTTTCCATTGCCTTGCGCACCACCGTTAACCTGCTTGGCGGCCTCGTGATGCTGGCTTTGACGAGCGTGCAATTGACCATCTATATCATGCTGGGGATACCCGTGGTGATACTGCCGATGATCATCGTCGGGCGCCGCATCCGGCAACAGTCGCGCGTCACCCAGGACCGGGTCGCGGATACCAGCGGCCTGGCGGATGAGACCCTCAACGCCATCCAGACGGTGCAGGCGTTTACGCTGGAACCCCTGCAAAGCGAGCGTTACAGCGAGGCGGTGGCGGAGAGTTTCAAGGCCGCCGTGCGGCGGGTACGCACCCGTGCATTCCTGACCGCGATCGGAATCACCATGGTTTTCGGCGCGATCACGATCATATTATGGACAGGCTCCCGGGCAGTGCTCGCCGGCACCATGAGTGGTGGTGAACTGGCGCAGTTCCTGATGTATTCGCTGTTCGTGGGTTCATCTGCTGCCGGCCTCAGCGAAGTCTGGGGCGAGGTGCAGCGTGGCGCCGGGGCGATGGAGCGCCTTGCGGAACTGCTGGTTGCGGAACCCGTCATCCGCGCGCCGCAACACCCGCAGTTATTACCCGCCCGCATCGGTGGTTCAATCGCTTTCCGGAATCTCACGTTTCATTATCCGTCGCGGCCGGATACGGCGGCGCTGACGGCATTTACACTGGCAATCAAGGCGGGTGAAACGGTGGCTTTCGTCGGTCCGTCGGGCGCCGGTAAAAGCACGAGTTTCCAGATGCTGTTGCGGTTTTACGATCCGCAGGCCGGCCACGTCGAGGTCGACGGTATCGACATAACGCGGTTGTCACCCACGGCGTTGCGGCAACAGATCGCGCTGGTGCCCCAGGAAACGGTCCTGTTCGGCGACAGCGCCCGTGAAAACATACGTTACGGCAGACCCGGCGCCAGTGATTTCGACGTCGAGCAGGCTGCCATCGCGGCGGCCGCGGATGAATTCATAATCGCCCTGCCGGAGGGTTACGACACGTTTCTCGGTGAGCGCGGCATGCGTTTGTCGGGTGGTCAGCGCCAGCGTATCGCAATCGCGCGGGCGATTCTGAAGGATCCGCCCATCCTGTTGCTGGACGAGGCGACCAGTTCGCTGGACGCCGAAAGCGAGCGGCTGGTGCAGATGGCGCTCGAAGGCCTGATGCAGAACCGCACCACGCTGGTCATTGCGCACCGCCTGGCGACCGTTAAAAAAGTCGACCGCATCGTGGTGATGGACCAGGGCCGCATCGTTGCCATCGGCAACCACGATGAGCTGATGAAAACCAGCGAGTTGTATGCGCGGCTGGCGAAACTGCAATTTGTTGATGTCTGAACGGTAGGCATTAACGGATCGCACAGTCACCCCCGTGAAAGTGGCCCCCGCTTTCGCGGGGGTGACCGTGCTGGTAATGGCCGCGTACATTGCAGTCTGCAAATTTAGGAAGCTCTGAATAATGCCATCCTGGCATTCTCAGAGCGCGGCAGTCGAAAAGTGTGATTTTCGACTGCCTTACAAATCAACGGCTGAGCGCCGCTGATTTGGCGACACATCCATGTGTCGCGGAAACCTCTGAATCAATCAGAGGTTCCTTTAATCAATCGGGTTAAACTATCCTTGTTAAAACTAATCAGCACAGGGTTTAAATAATGAACAACGTCACGTTGCGCGAAGCACCCCTCACGTTTACCTCCAGGCTCGAGCAGGGTGATGAGGCGCGCAAAGCCGATACCTTGAACCTGCTGCCATACGCGGAAGCGATGCGCGATTTCATACAGCAGTGCGAGACACCGGTAAGTATCGGTATCCAGGGTGAATGGGGTATAGGACGCACCACCCTGATGAACATGTTGCGTGGCGGCGGGGATGGCCGGCAGTCCGGTTTGCTGGACGCCAGCCTGTGCAAGGCCATCAGCCTGGATAGCTGGCCCTACGCGCAATTTGGTCAGGATGAACATATGCCCGTGGCCTGTCTCTATGCCCTGACCCAGGGACTGGGGCAGGCGCTGGAGCGGGAGTCGGGTATCGATTCGGCGGAATTGAAACTTCGCCTCGAGGCCGCCAATCACAAGCTCCACATCGTCATGCAGGAGATCAGGGAACTCAGGCAAGGCCAAGCCGGCACGCATGGGAACGGCAAACCATACATCGATATTTCCGGCCAGATGCTGACATTCAGGAGCGAATTTGAAAAGCTCGTGTCACTCTGGGTGCAAAGTGGTGACGGCCGCCGCCTGGTTATTTTTATCGACGACCTGGACCGTATCCGTCCGCTCGTGGCGCTGGAACTGCTCGAGGTCATCAAGAATTTTGTCGATGTGCCGGGTTGCGTGTTTGTCATGACGCTGGATTACGAAGTGGTGCAGCGCGGTATGCTGGAAAAGCTTGGCCGTGACATGCAAAAGGCCAGCGGCAAGGCATTTTTCGACAAGATCATCCAACTGCCCTTCGTCGTGCCCACCACCTCTTACCAACTGGACGAATACATCATCGACCTGCTGGACAAGGCCGGTCTGCCCAGTGTCGACAAGGACCGCAACGACCCGGCAAGCCGGCGGTTTTTCCTCGATATCACCCGTTTCACGGTCGGACGCAACCCGCGCGGGATCAAGCGGGTGGTCAACCATATGAACCTGCTTGAGCGTATCCATAGTCACAATGCCGGGCGGGCAACCACCGATGCTGAGTGCAAGATCCTGTTTGCCCTGGTGAGCATGCAGATTGCCTGGCCGGAATTGTTTCAGTACTTTTTACGTGACCCGTCGGTTGGCTCGGTTACCAGTTTGCAGAGCTGGGATTTTCTCGAAACCCTGCCCGAGGCCAACCACCTGTTCGCACGTTCGCCTGACAGGGAACTGGTCAAGAATGCCATTTCAGCATTTTTGGACACGCTTTTCAGCCTGTTGGACGTCAATGACGATGGCCAGATCGACAGCAGGGAATTGCAACCGGTTCTGAATGTCATGGAACTGGCAAAGATGACCGACAAGCAATCCCGCGAAAGGCCGCGTGAGTGGATCGTGCGCCGGATACAGGAAAATAACGTCGATGCCAGCCCGCTGGTCAATACCTTCCTCGAAAATGTTTTCAAGAAGTCGATCTGGTACCAGGGTACCGAGATCAGGTACCACCGCGCCGGGCCACGTTACGTGACCCTGGTGCATAACCGGCGCCAGATCGGCACCATCGTCAGCCTCAAATCACAGCCGTTCGTGTTCCGCCTGGCCATGTCGCCGGAGCGCGTGATGAATGCACTGAAGGACTACTGGACCAGCAAACAGACCGTCAAAAAGGATGCCATCGTGCTGGTGCGCAACACCTTTGGAACCGAAGCCTCGCTGACCGGCTATGGCGATACGTTTGTGGACTTCAGCAAGATGACCTACATGGCGAGCACGGAGGCCATCAATCTCCTGAACGCCCTTTACCAGATTGTCACTGACGCTAACAATTGAGTACGCGGTCCCGCCGCAGCGCTGCCGGGGCATCAAGCAAAGCGCCAGGCGCTGACGCGTCCCCTGTCAGCGGGGTAGGTAGGATTTCTCCAGCCGCGCGGGGACGGGGACCTGGCAGACATCCAGCACTTCGGGTGGTCTGTAATGGAAAAATTTCTGGCTGCGCTCGCGCCGGTCCTTGAGCATTTGCAGGAATCCCGGGCTGTTGGTGTCGGCCACGTAGATATCCAGGCGCTGCGCCTGGTCAAGCGCGGACGCCAGGCGCACCTGCTTGATCCAGGTACGTTCGAGGTCCGCTTCGATGATGCCGTTCTTGAGTGCCGGGCCACGCTTGATGCGCTGCACGACATCCATGCCCCAGACCACGCGGCCGAATACCGTCAGGTTGCGGTCGAGATAACGCGGGGCCTGGCCGATGACGATATAGAAATCGGTGGCGCCGCTGTCGGGGTCGTCATTGCGCGCCATCGCGACGGTGCCGGGGCAGTGGGTCAGCCAGACCTTGCCGGCCTTGTCGTCATCACGCGCGGCGGGAAAGCCGTCGACAAAACCGGTGTAGGCGGCGAACAGGTCGTTGCTTTGCACAGGCGTCCATGACATCGGCGTCCAGTCTTTGGCTTTTTCTTCATCTGCCGGTTTAAGCGGCCAGTCGATTTCGAATTCGGCTTTCAGCGGCGCGGCAGCCTCGCTGCCGTCGATGTCGCTGCCGTCACCGGCCTGTGCGACAAAACCATCGATGACCCTGTAGAAACTCGTGCCCAGGTAGAACTGGTCCGCGATCAGTTGCTTGAAGTGCAGGACGGTCTTCGGCGCAAACACCGGGTTCAGCTGGATCACCACGGTGCCTTCCTGCAACTCCAGGTAGACCGCGTTGTCGGCGTCCAAGGGGTTCCAGACCAGGTCATCCTGCGCGAAGCAGGCAAGCGGGATGGTCATTGCTACAGCGAACAGAAGCCGGCGCAGGCCGGTTGGTTTGTGGGTATTGAGCATAGTGTCACCGGTATCCCAGGGCATACCGGTAACATTCTAATTGAAACGCCTGCGGGCCGCACATATGGCGGCCGGGGTAAATCAGGGGATCTGTATCTTCCTGTGATCCCTGCCCGGCACCACGATGGAGGACGCCTGCTGACGCTGCATTTCCTTCAGTTCTTCCATGGTCCGTTCCACGGCCTGCTTGGCGGCCTCGCCGAAGCCGGCAACCGCGCCCGCCAACGTGTCGGTTTGGATCTCGAAAGACAGGGGCAGGGCGCCGCCCGGGGTCATGATCTGGGTGGAGCCGATGTATTGAACCGGCCGGCTGGCATCAGGTTCACCGGCAAACGTCACCGGTATCAGTTTGCGGATCGAACCAATGCGGCCATCGGTATAGACTTCTTCACGGGTAAACGAAGCGGCGTCCATTTTGATGTCTAGGCTGTTATTCATTTAACTCATCATCCTTTTTTGTGTTTGGAAAATGACCAAGTGGGGTCTGAGGTTTGAAAAGGCAACCGGCCGGATGCCTTGCCGGCACATGACCTTGTGGAACTATAATGGGTCTAGTGTCCTGTCACGCGTCCAATGACGCAAAATTTTACACGCAAGGAGCGGTATACATGACGGATGTCCACACAGAAACAGTTACCTGCACGGCAGACGGCGTTGAAATGAAGGCTCACATCGCCTGGGATGCCGCCAGGCCCGGACCGAGGCCCGGCGTACTGGTCGTGCACGAATGGTGGGGCTGCAATGAATACGCGAAACGGCGCGCCCGCATGCTCGCCGAGGACGGCTATACCGGCATGGCGCTGGACCTGTACGGATGGGGCCGCGTTGCCGCCGACCGCGAGGAGGCCGCGAGCCTGATGAACGCGCGTATCGCAGATATGGAGGGCACCCGCAAGCGGTTCCTGGCGGCGCTGGAAGTATTGAAAGCGCACGCCACGGTGGACGCCGCGCGCACCGGCGCCATCGGTTATTGTTTTGGCGGAGGCGTGGTCACCCACATGGCCAGGATGGGGGCACCGCTCAAGCTGACCGGTTCGTTCCATGGCGCCGTTGGCCTGGCCGCGGTCGATGGCCCGGCGCGCTTCGATTGCCGGATCATGGTGTACAACGGCGAGGCGGACACCCTCGTCAGTCAGGAACAGATAAACGGCTTTAAATCGGTCATGCAAAAAACCGGCGGCGATTATGACTTCATCCAGTTACCCGGAGCCCTGCATGGATTCAGCAATCCGCAGGCGACCGCCAACGGCGAAAAATATGGATTGCCGCTGGCCTATAACCCGCTTGCGGATGAAAGCTCATGGGCGCATTTCCGGCTGACAATGGAACACGTGTTTGCCCAATGAGGTTCGCAGGTCTGACGATGCTGTATGATTCGGTGTATACACAAGGTGGTTGGATCAGGAGCGACAACACATGACCAATGATGCGAAAGGCAGGGCTCTCGGTGTTGGCGGCGTGTTTTTCCGTTCACCCGATCCGGGCCGGCTGGCCGGCTGGTATCGCGATACGCTCGGTCTCGAGCTTGAAAACTGGGGCGCGACACACGGCACCAGTTTTGCGCCGGAAAACATGCCGGTCAACGCCTTCACGGTGTGGAGCATATTCGCCTCGGACACCAAGTACTTCGGTGACCCCCGCCAGTCGTTCATGATCAACCTGGTGGTCGATGACCTGGATGCCGCGCTGGCCAGGGTCCAGGCCGCCGGTGGCAAGGTCGTTCCGGAGAAGGAAGAACACGACTTCGGCCGGTTTGGCTGGATCGTGGACCCGGACGGCAACCGTGTCGAGTTATGGGAGCCGCCCGAAAGCATGCCGGAAGAAAATGAGTGAGCCAGACGCTTGAGACCCTCGCCAGTCGTATCGATGAGCTGGAAAGCCAGCTGACTTTTCAGGATGAACTGATCGGGAGCCTGAATGCCACGGTCGCCCGGCAGGATTTTGAGATCCTCGAATTAAAGCAACAGGTCAGCCGGGTTGCCGAACGTTTGA
>JBFZEL010000278.1:0-3581 GCA_041306925.1 Lysobacterales bacterium | reverse complement strand
GACGTTGACCGCTGCCGCATAGCGCTGCGGGATATGGCTGTAGCCCAGGTGTTTGCGCACGATCGCGCCGTTTTTGGACTCGTCTTGAGCGTTGTCGTTGCTGTGCCGGGAACGTGACTTGGTCTGCTCTTCGATCAGCAGTTTGTTAAGCAGTTTTGCGACATCGCGATTGATGTACTCGGAACCGTTGTCGGTGTGAAAACCGAGAACCACAAAGGGAAAGCTTTGCAGTAGCGTTTCCAGCACTGGGATGAGGAATGCCTCACTGATCTTCTCGCAGGTGGCTACGCCTTCGTACTGGGTGACGCAGTCCACGGCATTGATGTGATAGACGCCTTTGATGCCATCCTGATCGCCCTGATGGACGCTGTCCACACGCAAGTAGCCAGGCCGGTTATTGGGGGCTGGCGCGCGCCGCTCGCCAATGGGCACGCCGGTGGACCGGGTCTTGGTCCAGACCTGGCGCTGGTGCTGGTAATTCGGCCGCTGGCGCAGGTTGTACAGGTGCGCCACCGAGATCGTCGCCAGGCGTACGTAACGGGCATCGCCGAAGAGGCCATAGGCCCGTTCCATGAGCTTCTTGGTTGCCAAGCCCGATAGCGTGCCATGCAGGGTGTCGGTATGGGCCAGCAGGAGCACATCAGCGCCCGTGTAGATCCGCGCAAAGCTGGTGCGCGATCCGCAGTAACGCTTGCGCAGTGGGTGTCGCTCACAGCCGCGCTTAACCAGCCGGCTGAGCTGCTGGCGCGAATAGCCGCTGACGCGTTCCAGGAAGCGCAACACCACCGCTTTGTCGGCGCGTTTCAAGCGGGCATAGCCGAAACGGCGCACGGTGCGTGCGATGAAATCGTACCGCTGGTCTGCCGTCACCGTAAAATCCATCGCCACCGTGCCGGCCAAAAAGACCTTCAAATCGGCCAAGGTCCGCAGTTGTTCGTCGTTCATGTTGATCACCATGTCTCGCATGATGATCGATCACGGCCACCTGTTCAGACTCAAACCCCGTTGGATTCACACACTCCGTTCAGACTCAAACCCCATTGGACAAGGCTCAGGCTTGCGGGTACCTTGAGTCTGGCATATGCTGCCTGCGATTTTTATCTCATCCAAAAGGGCATTGCCTGGTGAACAGCAAATATCTTCTGATCAATTTTGATCCCGTGGCGATTTCCATCGGTCCGCTGCAGATCCACTGGTACGGCATCATGTACCTGTTGGCCTTCCTGTCTTTCTGGTTTATTGCCAACCGGCGGGCCGTCGGCCAGCGCTGGTGGGGATGGAGCAGGCAGGATGTCAGCGATGTCCTGTTCCTTGGCATGCTTGGCGTGATCATCGGCGGGCGCACGGGCTACATGCTGTTCTATGCCTCCGATGTGCTGCGTGAGGACCCGTTGTCGCTGTTCAGGATCTGGGACGGCGGTATGTCCTTCCACGGCGGCCTGCTCGGTGTGATCGCGGCCATGCTGCTGTTTGCCAGGCGCAGCGGGCGGTCATTCTGGCAGGTCGCGGATTTCGTCGCGCCGATGGTGCCGCTGGGTCTCGCCTTCGGCCGTTTGGGTAACTTTATCGGCGGCGAATTGTGGGGCCGGTTCAGCGACGTGCCCTGGGCCATGATTTTTGCCAAGTCCACCGGCTACGGGACGGGTGAGACGGCTGCGCTCGAAGCGGCCTGGCGGTCCGGGGCGCTCGATCACCTTGCGCGTCATCCGAGCCAACTGTACCAGGCGGGTCTCGAAGGCCTGCTCCTGTTCTGCCTGCTGATGTGGTATTCACGCAAGCCACGGCCAGTGGCGGCCGTTTCCGGCCTGTTCCTTGTTGGCTACGGAACCTTCAGGCTCATCGCCGAGATCTACCGCCAACCGGATGAGCAGCTCGGTTTTCTCGCGCTGCACTGGCTGACCATGGGTATGCTGTTGTCCTTGCCGATGATAGCTGCAGGTTTAATCATCTTCTGGAAGGCCCGTACGCAATCATGAAAGCCTATCTGCAGTTATTGCAGGACATCCTCGACAACGGCAGCCGCAAGGAAGACCGCACCGGTACCGGCACCATCAGCCTGTTTGGCTACCAGATGCGGTTTGACCTGTCGCGGGGCTTTCCGTGCGTGACCACCAAGAAGCTGCACCTGCGCTCCATCATCCACGAGTTGCTGTGGTTTCTGAAGGGTGACACCAACATCGCCTACCTGAACCAGAACGGTGTCACGATCTGGGATGAATGGGCGGATGAAAACGGCGATCTCGGCCCGGTTTACGGGGCCCAGTGGCGTGACTGGCTGGCGCCGGACGGCCGGCACATCGACCAGCTCGGCCAGTTGCTGGATGACCTGCTTAAGCGGCCAGACTCGCGCCGCCACATCGTCTCGGCCTGGAACCCCGCGGTCCTGCCGGATGAAACCAAAAGCCCGCAGGAAAACGCCCGTGCCGGCCGGCAGGCACTGCCGCCGTGTCACATGATGTTCCAGTTCCACGTGGCTGGGGGCCGGCTCAGTTGCCAGATGTATCAGCGCAGCGCCGACGTATTCCTGGGTGTGCCGTTCAATATAGCATCCTACGCGCTGCTGACGATGATGATGGCCCAGGTGCTGGATTTCGAGCCTGGGGACTTCATCCTTTCACTGGGTGATGCGCATATCTACCTGAACCACCTGGAGCAGGTGCATACCCAGCTGTCGCGGCAACCACTGCCGCTGCCGGTCATGCGTATCAACCCGGCGAAAAAAGACCTGTTCGGATTTGTGTACGAGGATTTCGAACTGCAAAACTACCAGTGCCATGCGGGCATCAAGGCGCCCATTGCAATCTGAAATGGGCAGGACGATCACGTTGGTGGCCGCGATGGGCAGGAACAGGGTGATCGGCCTGGCCGGTCGCATGCCCTGGCATCTGCCGGCGGAGTTGCAGCATTTCAAACGGGTCACGCTGGGCAAGTCCATCGTCATGGGCCGCAAGACCTGGCAGGCCATCGGCAGGCCGCTGCCGGGGCGGCAGAATATCGTGATCAGCAGGAATCCCGCGTTTCTCGCCAGGGGGGTTGAGCTGGCCGGTTCGCTTGACGAGGCCATGGAGATTGCCGACAGCGATGAAATCATGGTCATCGGCGGCGGCCAGTTGTACGCGCAGGCCCTGCCACTGGCGCAGCGCATGGTGCTGACGCTGATCGACATCGAGCCCGCAGCCGATACCTGGTTTCCGCAATGGCAGGAACGTGAATGGCAGACAACCCGGGAGGAATTTTTCCCGGTTAGCGGGGACAACGAACTGGCCTACCGGATCGTCGAGCTCAGACGTATTTAAGCCTGCGCGACCTCGGTTTTTGCGCATTGCACCTGGAAGATCGAACGGTCTTCCAGTCTCACCGCGCTCAGCTGTCCACCCCAGACGCAACCCGAATCCAGCGCGATATAGCGCTTCTTGAGACGTAAACCGAGGGCGGCCCAGTGCCCGAAAACCATGGTCACGTCACGCGTCTTGCGGTGTTCGTGGCTGTACCACGGCCGGTAACCTTCGGGCTGGCTGCCCGGTGGTCCGGAGGCGCTGTAAATACCACGGCCCAGTTCGTCACAGAAGCGCAGGCGGGTC
>JBFZEL010000277.1:0-18935 GCA_041306925.1 Lysobacterales bacterium | reverse complement strand
TGTTGGCGCAGGTGCCGCGGTTCAGCTCCTCGTAAAGTGCATTGAGTCTTGGGGCCGTCTGCTGCCAGTTATCCAGCGCTGCCTGCAGCGTGGCTGATATGTCGGTGGCCGGGACCAGGCGGGCCAGGTTCCGGCTGACAACAACCAGGCTGCCGTCCCGGCCGCCGGTTTTTAGAGAGGCGAGTTTCATGAGGTTAAACTTACTCCGCTTACTGCTGGTATTGCAGTTCAAAACATACCGGCAATTGTAAGGGATTTTGGCTGGCGATGCGGTTGGCCAGAAAAGACCGGAGCATCTATTGCATAATGCAGCGTGCCAGGCGATTTGACAAATATTTGTGATTTATGAATGCATGGGATAACCAATCAATGCCGCTGATTTCCATCCTGATCTGGGTCATGCAATTGGCCCTGATCATCCACGTGCTCAAAACCGGCCGCAGTTATTACTGGATCATGTTCCTGGTCTTCGTGCCGCTGCTTGGCGGGCTCGCCTATCTGGTCATCGAACTGCTGCCGCAATTCACAGGCAGCATCGCCGGGCAGCGGGCGGTCAGAACTGTCAAAAAAACCCTGAACCCGGGTGCAGACCTGAGACAGCACGAGGCGGCCTGGAATCAATCCCCCAATGTCGATAATGGCCGGCGCTACGCCGAAGCGCTGATGGATTCCGGTGATATCGACAAGGCCGAAGACATTATCGGGCAGGCGCTCAAGGGGTTGTTTGCCACCGAACCGACACTGCTGCTGCAGAAGGCGCGTCTGCAGTTTGCCAGGAACCGCACGGACGAAACGGTTAAAACCATCGAGTTGCTCCAGCAGCACAATCCGGATTTCCACTCCGCAGAGGCTCACCTGCTGTATGCGCGTGCGCTCGAAGCACAGGGAAAAATTGACGACGCGGTGCGCGAATATGCCGCCGTAGCAGGGTATTTTCCGGGCGTCGAAGCCAGGTACCGCCTGGCGCTCTGTCTCGCAACCGCCGGCAACACAAAGGCCTCACGTACGGAGCTGGAATCCATCCTGAACGATGCAAAACTCGCCCCGCCACATTTCCGCAAAAGCCAGAAACCCTGGCTCGATGCCGTCAGGAGCGAGTTGACCAGGGTCTGAATCCAGCCCGGATGCGGCCGGCCCGGGCGCACGAATTTCGCGCTTTACCCGACATTTATATTGCCCGGCCACAACGATTCTGGTATAAAGCCCTGCTCTCTGCACCGTGCTTGTCGCGGGCGGAAAAAGAGGTGCCGGAATCGACGGGATTTTCCCGTTGAGACAACGGCATCAAATACACACACATACTAAAATCGTTCGGTTGGGTGCCTTGTCAAGACAGGGTTTCCGGACAGGGTATGTGGACGATTAACCCGGGAAATCAGCGCCACCACAATGCCCATCATTGGGCTCATCATTGGCCGCTGTGACCTGCCATGTAAAGGATCTGAAAATGCCAAATGTTACCATGCGCCAAATGCTCGAAGCTGGCGTGCACTTCGGTCACCAAACCCGTTACTGGGACCCCAAAATGGCTCCGTATATTTTCGGAGCACGTGGAAAGATCCACATTATCAATCTTGAAAAAACACTGCCGCTGCTGGTCGATGCGATGAACTTCATCGGCGGCATCGCCTCAAAACGCGGCTCAATCATCTTTGTCGGCACCAAGCGCGCCGCTTCCAAATCGATCGCCGAGGAAGCCGAGCGTTGTGGCATGCCCTATGTCTCCCACCGCTGGCTTGGTGGCATGCTGACAAATTTCCGCACCATCCGCCAATCCGTCAAGCGCTTGCGCCAGATTGAAAAGATGGAAGAGGACGGCAGTTTTGCACGTTTGCTGAAGAAGGAAGTCCTGCAGTTGACACGCGAACGCGACAAGCTCGAAAAGACCCTCGGCGGCATCAAGGACATGAAAAACCTGCCCAACGCGATGTTCGTGGTCGATGTGGGCCACGAAGATATCGCGGTCAAGGAAGCGCGCAAGCTGCATATCCCGGTGATCGGCGTGGTCGATACCAACTGCTCACCCAACGATATCGATTATGTAATCCCCGGCAATGATGACGCGATACGCTCCATCCGGCTTTACGCCCAGTTGGCGGCGGACGCCGTGCTCGAAGGACGCGCAGCGGTTCCGCATTTTGAAGACAGTGATGAATTCGTGGAATTGGACGAAGACGGCAACCCGGTCAAACGTGCAGGCAAGGCTCCCAAGGCCAGGCCGGAAGCCGCGGTGAAGAAGAAAGTCGCCAGGAAAGTAACCGGCAAGCAAGCACCTGCAACGGCTGACGAGGCAGAGCACGAAGCGGATGCAGCCGAAGCGGATGCAGCCGAAGCGGTTGAAGTCGCTGAAGTCGTTGAAACGGCTGAAGTCGTCGAGACTGCAGAGGCCGGGAGCGAAGCGGCCCCCGCCACTGAAGCAGCGGCGCCTGAGGTGAAAGTTGTAGCCAAGAAGGTCGCGAAAAAGAAAGTCACCAAGAAAACCGCCGTTAAAAAGGCCACGGATGAATGACCCGTACCTGCCCGCTTCACGGCGGGATACCGGGCCGGTCATCGTACCGGATTAATTGAACTGAATTGCAGAAGGAATAGGAAGATGGCAGTAACTGCCGCAATGGTAAAAGAACTCCGCGAGCGCACCGGCGCTGGCATGATGGAGTGCAAGAAAGCACTGGTAGAAACCGATGGCGATATGGATGCGGCGATTGAACATCTGCGTAAATCCGGCCTGGCACAAGCTGACAAGAAGGCCTCGCGCATTGCCGCCGACGGGCGCATCGCGCTGGCCATCAATGCAGACCAGTCGGAAGCGGTGATGGTGGAAATCAACTGCGAGACCGATTTTGTCGCCAAGGATGTGAATTTCCAGGCGTTTGCCAACGCCGTCTCTGCCAATGCCCTGACCACTGGCAACGACGAAGTGGAAGCCTTGCTGGCTACCAGGGTCAATGGCGAGAGTCTTGAACAGGCTCGCCAGGCCCTCGTGACCAAGATCGGTGAAAACGTCCAGGTCCGGCGCATGGCCCGCATGAGCGGCGCGCAGCATATCGGTGCCTATGTGCACGGTGGACATATCGGTGTGCTGGTCGGTGTCGAAGGTGGCAATGCTGAACTGGCCCGTGATATCGCCATGCATATCGCGGCACTGAACCCGGAGTACGTTGACGTTGACGATGTTCCGGCCGATGTCCTGGCCAAAGAAAAGCACTTCCTCATCGAGCAGGCAGCCGACAGCGGCAAACCGGCCGATATCATCGAAAAAATGGTCGAAGGCCGCATCCGCAAACACCTGTCATCCATCACGCTGCTCGGCCAGGACTTTGTAAAGGACGGTGACATCACCGTTGCCAAGCTGCTCAAACAGAATGGCGCCAGTGTCAAATCGTTTGTGCGCCTCGTGGTCGGCGCAGGTATCGAGAAAAAAGTCGATAACTTTGCCGACGAAGTCATGCAACAGGTGAAGGGTGGATAAACCCGCCTACCAGCGCATACTTTTGAAACTCAGCGGCGAAGCGCTGCTGGGTGATGAGGATTACGGTATTGATCCGGTCATCATTCGCCGGATCGCCAATGAAGTTCTCGAAGTTCGTAAAACCGGTGTGGAGGTTGCCATCGTCATCGGCGGCGGCAATATTTTCCGCGGTGCCGGCCTGGCCGAGTCGGGTATAGACCGCGTTACCGGCGATCACATGGGCATGCTGGCCACGCTGATGAATTCGCTGGCATTGCAGGACGCGCTGGAGAAGGCCGGCGCCGATGCGCGCGTCATGTCAGCCATCTCCGTGCATGCTGTCAGTGAAGACTACATTCGCCGCCGTGCGACCCGGCACCTTGAAAAAGGCCGTGTCGTGATTATTGCGGGCGGCACAGGCAACCCGTTTTTCACCACCGACACCGCTGCGGCCCTGCGCGCGATCGAGATCGGCGCCGATATCGTTTTAAAGGCCACCAAGGTTGACGGCGTGTATTCGGCCGATCCAAAAATTGACAAAAATGCAGTATTGCACGAGTCCCTCAGTTACGACGAGGTGATTGAAGGCAAGCTCAGGGTCATGGATACCAATGCGATCGTATTGTGCCGCGACCAGGGAATGCCCATCCGGGTTTTCAATGTTTTCGGTAGCGGTAACCTGATTAAAATTGTCAGGGGTGAGAAAGTCGGCACCATTATTTGCTGAGCTTATCGCCGTTTTGGGTTTCAAGGGAGTAGAAAATGATTGAAGAAGTTAAACAGGACGCCAGGGTCCGGATGGCGAAAACCCTCGACTCACTGCGCACCGAACTGGCCAAAATCCGCACCGGACGGGCACATCCAAGCCTGCTGGAGCACGTTCATGTTGACTATTACGGCAGCAATGTGCCGATCAGCCAGGCGGCCAGTGTCAGTGTTGAAGACGCGCGCACACTGGTGGTTGCACCCTGGGACAAGAACATGGTGCATCCACTCGAAAAGGCGATCCTGAAATCAGACCTCGGTCTGAACCCCGTGACCGCGGGCACGATCATCCGCATTCCACTACCGCCTTTGACCGAGGAACGCAGGGTTGCTTTGGGCAAGGTGGTTCACCACGAAGGTGAAAACGCCAAGATTGCCATCCGTAATATTCGCCGCGACGCCAATCACCAGGTCAAGGAATTACTCAAGAACAAGGAAATATCAGAGGACCAGGATCGTCGCGCCGAACAGGACATACAACAACTCACCGACAGTCACGTCAAACAAGCCGATGAGATCGTCGCGGTCAAAGAACGGGAACTGCTCGAGTTTTGATGCCGGTCCAGGAATGTGAATCCAGGTAACCTGCATGACGGCAGCCGCGGTCATCCCCGGTCATATCGCCATCGTCATGGATGGCAATGGCCGTTGGGCAAAAAAACGTAACCGGCCACGCAGCGTGGGCCACCAGGCCGGCTTGAAGGCATTAAAGAAAACGATCCGGCATTGCGTGCGCCTGGGGGTTAAGACCCTCACGGTTTTCGCGTTCTCGAGCGAGAACTGGAACCGTCCGGCCAACGAAGTTTCCCGTCTCATGGAGCTCTTTTTAAAGGCGCTCGACAAGGAGGTCGGCGAACTGCACAAAAATGGTATATGTGTGCGCTTCATTGGCGACCTCACGGCGCTCAAGCCCGCGATCCAGACGAGGATGACCGCAGCGCAGTCCCTGACTGCCGGCAATGACCGCCTGGTGGCCAATGTCGCGATCAACTACGGCGGGCGCTGGGATGTCGTCCAGGCCTGCAAACGCATGGCCAAAGCCGTGCGCGACGGCAAACTGTGTCTCGATGAAGTCGATGAAGTACAGTTTGGACACTATACGGCGCTGGCGGAATCGGCTGATCCGGATCTGCTGATACGCACGGGTGGTGAGATGCGCATCAGTAATTTTCTACTCTGGCAAACCGCCTACACGGAGTTGTATTTCACACCCGTCCTGTGGCCGGATTTTGACGAACAGGCGCTCGATGAGGCGATTGCAGCATACCAGTCACGCGAGCGGCGCCACGGCCGCACGAGCGACCAGGTGAAGGAACCGCTCAATGCTTAGGCAGCGGGTTCTGACCGCCCTGCTGCTGCTGCCGCTGGTCATGGCCGCGATATTTGCCATGCCCGCAACCTGGTTTTTGCTCCTGCTGGCCGTTGTCCTGCTGGGCGGCAGCCGCGAATATCTGCGCCTGGCCGGCGTTTCCGGCCAGGCAAACGGATACCTGCTGGTAACCCTGCAAGCGGTCATTTTAGCGATCCTGTTCTGGTACAGAAATGAATGGGCCATGGCCAACACCTGGGCCATCACCTGGTATCTGGCCCTCAGTTGCGCCGCGTGGCTGCTGATGTTCATACGTTTACCCCTGTATAACCCGGACGCAAGACCGGATGCACGCTACCGTGTCGTGGCGCTGCTGACGTCGTTCCTGTCCGTGACCACCTGCTGGTTCGCGCTGGGCTGGTTACGTTTTCAGCCACAGGGTTCATGGCTCATATTGCTGTTGCTTTTAATCGTGTGGGCGGCGGACACCGGGGCCTATTTTTCCGGCAAGGCGTTCGGCAAGAGCAAACTGGCGCCACATATCAGCCCCGGGAAAACAACCGCAGGCCTGTGGGGCGGCTTGATCTCGGCGGCGCTGATCGCCCTGCTGGCAGCACACCTGATGCCGGTCGAACCCATCGAGCCAGTCCGGCTTGTGCTGCTAAGCCTGGTGACCGCGCTGGTTTCCGTTGGCGGCGATCTGATGATTTCCCTGCACAAGCGCACCAGCGGGTTCAAGGACTCCGGCAGCCTGTTACCGGGTCATGGCGGCATACTTGACCGGGTGGACAGCCTGTTGGCCGCGGCGCCATTTTTTGCGCTGGGCCTGCTGCTTGCGGGTTTTCGAGGCACAATCGCTTGATCAGCCAGGGTATTACAGTGTTGGGTTCCACCGGTTCAATCGGTGAGAACACGCTGGATGTGCTGGCCCGTCACCCGGATCGCTACCACGTCGTCGCGCTGAGCGCGCATGCGAACGTAAACCGCCTGGCTGAACAGTGCCTGCAACACCGGGCGCGTTATGCCGTCATCAGCGACGCGACCCAGGCTGGGGCCCTGCGCTCTGCGTTGGACCAATTGCAGTGTAAGTCCGAAGTGCTGGCCGGCAGGGACGCACTCAGCACGGTGGTGCGCATGGCTGAAACTGAAGTGGTCATGGCAGGCATCGTCGGCGCTGCCGGACTGGAACCGACCCTGCACGCGGTGCAGGCCGGGAAACGCCTGCTGCTGGCCAACAAGGAGTCCATGGTGATCGCCGGCGAACTGTTCCGCAAGGCCGCCGCCCTGCATGGCGCAACCATCATTCCGGTCGATTCCGAACACAACGCGCTGTTCCAGGTTCTGCCGGACAATTTTCACGACGGACTGGCGAGCGTGGGTGTGGAACGGCTGATCCTGACCGCATCCGGCGGACCGTTCCTGCACCATGACCGGAAGTCGCTGCAAAACGTCACACCGGCGCAGGCCTGTAATCACCCCAACTGGGACATGGGCCGGAAAATATCCATTGACTCAGCCACCTTGATGAACAAGGGTCTGGAGGTGATCGAAGCGCGCTGGCTTTTCAATGCCCGACCGGAGCAGATCGAAGTCATTATCCATCCGCAAAGCATCGTGCACTCGATGGTGGCTTACCGCGATGGCTCGGTGCTGGCCCAATTGGGCATGCCCGATATGCGCACACCGATCGCCTGTGCGCTCGCCTGGCCGGCGCGTATTGAAGCCGGCGTCAAACGCCTCGACCTGACAGAGGTGCACAGGCTTGAATTCTATCCGCCCGACCTCGATAGTTTCCCGGGACTCGGCCTGGCATTCGAGGTGTTGCGGGCCGGCGGCAATGCAGCCGTGATCTTCAACGCGGCCAATGAAATTGCCGTGGAAGCATTTTTGCAGGAACGCATCGGCTTTCTGCAGATCCCATCGGTCGTTGCAGCAGCGCTCGATGTTTGTGCAGCGGGTAGAATCGATAGCCTGCACGAAGTGCTGGAATATGACCACCTGGCGCGCGCCGCGGCCAGTAAGATTGTCCAATCTGTAAAAGGTAACTGAGATCTAACTATGTCGGAATTTCTGGGTTCAATCTGGTGGTTGCTGGTCGCATTGGGACTGTTGATCACGTTTCACGAGTTCGGTCACTACTGGGTGGCGCGACGCATGGGGGTGCGCGTACTCAGGTTCTCAATCGGCTTCGGTAAAAAATTGTGGTCGAGGCAGGGTCGCGACGGGACCGAATACGTCATCGCGGCGATCCCGCTGGGCGGTTACGTGAAAATGCTGGATGAACGCGAGGGCGAAGTCGCGGCAAGCGAACTCGGGCAGGCGTTCAACCGTAAATCCGTCTGGGCGCGTATCGCGATCGTTGCGGCCGGCCCGGTCTTCAACCTGATCTTTACCCTGCTGGCGTTCTGGCTGATGTTCCTGGTCGGCATACCCGAGTCCAGGCCGGTCGTCGGCGAGGTCAGCGGCATCGCGGCCAGCGCCGGGATTGAACCCGGCGACCGGATCGTTGCACTGAACGGCGCAACCACGGAGACCTGGTCTCACGCCATCATGGGTTTGATCACGCCGGCTCTCGACCGTGACAAAGTCACGCTTGAACTGGAAAGCGCCGATGGTGAGCAGCGGCGCGTGGAACTGGACCTCGGTCAGCTCAGCGGTGATTTCGAGGAGGAAAAAACCCTCGAGGGCATCGGCATTAGCCCATGGCGGGCAAAACTTCCGGCGATTGTCGGCGAAGTCAGCGCAGACAGCCCGGCTTCCCGGGCCGGTTTCAAGGTGGCTGACCGCATTATCAGCATTGCAGGCGAAGCGGTAACCGACTGGGCCTGGGTGGGCGCCCTGGTGCAAAAACACGGTAGCGCCGGCGCCCCGTTGAAGGTTACCGTCGAGCGTGCCGGTGGCGAACTGGAACTCAGTGTCATCCCGGAAGAAAGAAGTGCGGGTGCGTTTTCAAAACGCCTGATTCTCGGCATCACCAACCAACCGGCGGATGCGGAGCTGCAGGCCCAGATCAGCCGGACCTATTTCGTGCATCAGTACGGTCTGTTCAGCGGCTTGCATGCCGCGGCCTCCGAAATGTGGCGCCTGACCGGTTCCACGCTCGGTATACTTGGACGTATGCTGACCGGCAGCGCGTCGGTCAAAAATCTGTCCGGACCGATCAGCATTGCGCAGTTTGCCAATAGTTCGGCCAACGCAGGTGTTTCCAGCTTCCTGTTTTTCCTTGGCGCCATCAGTCTCAGCCTTGGAATTCTGAACTTGCTGCCGATCCCTGTCCTGGACGGGGGGCATTTGCTTTATTACCTGATAGAATTGGTCAAGGGCAGCCCGGTGTCCGAACAAATACAGGCGAAAGGCCAGTATATCGGTCTGATGGCGCTGATTGGCTTGATGGGTATTGCATTTTTTAACGATATTTTACGACTGGTCGGATAGACTACCTTCCTCAAAGTAAGCACTCTGGCGGATCCAAACAAATGAGAAGAACCCTATTCATCCTGCTATGTGGACTTTTTGCGATGCAATCCACCCTGGCGCTTGATACGTTTGTCGTTTCCGATATCCGGGTCGAAGGCTTGCAACGCATATCCGAAGGTACGGTATTCAACTACCTGCCGATCGACGCCGGCGAGTTGCTGACCGCGTCCAAGGCCCGCCAGGCCATCCGCGCTCTGTACGGAACCGGTTTCTTCAGCGGCATCGACCTCGAGCGCGAGGCTGATATCCTGGTCATCCGGGTCCAGGAACGACCGGCCATCGCCGCCGTTGTCCTCACGGGTAACAAGGCCATCAAGGACGAGGACATGCGACCTGTCCTCGCCGATATCGGTCTTGCCGAGGGCGAAGTATTCCAACCGCAATCGCTGGACCGCATCAAGCAGGAACTGGTCAGGCAATACTTCAGCCAGGGCCGTTATGCGGTCACCGTGGACAGCCGGGTCGTCGAACTTGACCGCAACCGGGTACGTATTTCCATCACCATCAATGAAGGTGATACGGCCGAGATCAAGCATATTAACATCGTCGGCAACACGCTGTTCAGCGACAAGGAAGTCAAGAGCGAATTCGAATCCAAAATTCCCCCGTCCTGGAAGT
The DNA here is from genome assembly GCA_041306925.1 of Lysobacterales bacterium. GTDB lineage: Bacteria > Pseudomonadota > Gammaproteobacteria > Xanthomonadales > SZUA-36 > SZUA-36. Next base: position 9,318 of record JBFZEL010000277.1, on the reverse strand, counting down.
TCTGGTCAAAGGACGACCAGTATTCGCGTGAAAAGCTGTCCGGTGATCTCGAGAAGATCCGCTCCTATTACCAGGACCGTGGTTACATCGACGCCAACGTCGAATCGACGCAGGTTTCGATCAGCCCGGACAAGCAGCATATCTACATCACTGCGAACATCATCGAGGGCGAGCAGTACACCGTCGAAAAAATCCAGGTGACCGGCAACCTGGTGATCGAGGAAGCGACCCTCAGACGCCTGATCATGACCCAGGAAAACGACATCTTTTCACGCAAGAAAATGGAACAGAGCGTGGAAAACATCACCGGCCTGCTCTCCAACATCGGCTATGCGTTTGCCAATGTGAACCCGATCCCGCAGATAGACCGTGAAAACCGCCTGGTGACGATCAATTACTTTGTCGATCCGGGCAAACGCGTTTATGTCAGGCAGATCACGTTCGTTGGCAACAGCGGCACCAAGGACGAGGTGCTGCGGCGGGAAATGCGGCAATTCGAAGGCGGCTGGTTCTCGCAGGCGGCCATCGACCGTTCCAAGATCCGCTTGGAGCGTCTGACCTATTTCGAATCGGTCAACATCGAGACCCCCGCCGTGCCGGGCACGGATGACCAGATCGACGTGATCGTGACCGTCGAGGAACGCGCCGCCGGCAGTTTCTCCGTCGGTCTTGGCTTCTCACAGGTACAGGGTCTGATCGCGTCGTTGAGCGTCCAGCAGGATAACTTCCTCGGCAGCGGCAAGCGGGTCGGTCTGTCCCTGTCACGCTCAAGCATCATCAAAAGCTTCAGCGTCAGTTTTGACAACCCCTACGCGACCGAGGACGGCATCAGCCGCGGTTTCTACCTGCGCTACCAGGAATACGACCAGGCCGGTGCAAACATCTCGACCTTTACCAGCACCGAGGCGGCCGCCGGCGTGACCTTTGGTGTACCTCTGACCGAAGTTGATTACATCCGCGCCGGCACGGGGCTGAGACAAACCGATCTGAATATCGGCGCATTCGTTTTTGAACGGCAATTTCAGGATCCGGACGATCCGGAAAACACCCTCTGTAACGATATCAACGGGAATGGCATCTGCCCTGAAACATACCTGGTTCCACGCCCGGCTGACCCCTTGTCACGCTCACTCGATCACAATGGCGATGGCGCACTCACCTCATCCGAGCGTGATTTCTTCACCTGGGATTTCACCACCTCCTGGACCCGCGATACGCGCAATCATTTCCTCAACCCGACGCGCGGATCATCACAGCGCGTGGGCCTGGAGACTTCGCTGCCGGGAAGTTCCCGCCAGTTCTACAAACTCTTCTACCGTGCTGCAAAGTACTGGCCGATATGGGCCGACCTGGTGTTCTCGGTCCGCGGCGACGTGGGTTATGGCGATGCTTATGACGATTACGACAGTGAGTCACTCGCCACGCCGGTGCCAACTTTTGACTACGATGCACCGGAAAATATCGATGAAGACGGCAACCGGATAGTCGAGCCCGAATGCCTTCTGGAGGAAGTCATGAGCCTGGACGACGGCCTGCCATTCTATGAGCATTTCTACGGTGGTGGCGTACGCGACATCCGGGGCTTTGAAGACAATACCCTGGGGCCCAAAGACGGCGGTCAGACGTGCCGGGCGGTCGGCGGCGATGTCAAGGTTGCAGGCGGCTTCGAACTTGCCATTCCCACCCCGTTCACCAAGGGAGGCGGGTCGCGCATCGCGTTGTTCTTTGACGTGGGTAACGTGTATGAGAACTGGGGCACTTTTGACGCCAACCTGCTCAGGGCATCTGCGGGTATCTCGGTTACCTGGCAGGCGCCAATCGGGCCCATCATCATGAACTATGCGTTCCCGATCAGGGACTTCGAGGGTGACCGTACCGAAAGCCTGCAATTTTCATTTGGAACCACCTTTTAGATGACGGCAAAGCTTAAAACTTAATACAAAGACCCAAAAAGGGTACAATCCAAGGCTATGAAGCGCTTACTTCACTTATTGCTGATGCTTTTTGTGTTCGCTGCAGGCCCCGCAGTTGCACAACAATTGCGTATTGGCTACGTGGACATGAAGCAGGTTCTGGATAACGCCCCCCAGGTTTTGGCTGGCCGGGAAAAGCTCGATCTCGAATTCCGCCCGCGTAATGAAACCATCGAATTCCAGGAACGCCAGGCGCAGGCCATGGAAGACCGGCTGGCATTGGGCGACCTGTCGGAAGACGCAAAGGTCCGCCTGGACCGCGAGTTACGCGAAATGCGGCGCAACGTGGCCCGGCAAAAAGAGGACCTGCGCGACGAGTTGTCTTTCCGGCGCACCGAAGAAGTGCAGAGGCTGGAGGACCAGATCAACCAGGCTGTGCAGGCGATCGCACGCGACAGCGGTTACGACCTGATACTTTCCAGCCCGGTTATTTACGCCGATCCATCCCTGGATATCACCCAGCTTATCCTGGACCAGCTCAGGGTGGAGTACGAAGCGGACAAACTGGAAAGCTCACAACGTTAGCGCGTTTTTTCTGCGTCACCAAGAATCAAGCGGCTCCCTTATATGCAAAAATCGACCGGCAGTCTCAGGCTTTGCGAGTTGGCTGAACTCTACAATCTGCGTCTTGAAGGTGACGGCGACACATTGATCGATGGGGTTGGCAGCCTGTCCGGCGCCACCGGTTCACAACTGAGTTTTCTCTCCAACCCCGCCTACCGTGCGCAACTGAAGACCACGCGCGCTGCCGCGGTGATCGTGTCAGTCAAGGATGCGCAGAACTGCCCGGTCAACACCCTGATCGCCGCTAACCCGTATGTAAGTTACGCGAAGATCGCTCAGCGCTTTGACCCGCGCAGACCGCCGGTCCCGGGTCTGCACCCTTCGGCCAGCATCGACCCCACGGCGCGCATCGGGCGCGATGTGTATATTGGCGCAAATGCGGTGATCGGGCCCGCTTGTGAAATCGCGGACGCCTGCTCCGTTGGACCCGGTTGCGTGTTGCTGGCGGACTGCCAACTCGGCAGCGGTTGCCGCCTGGTTGCCAATGTGACCCTTTGCGAAGGTGTACGGATCGGCCGCCGGACCATCATCCACCCGGGAGCCGTGATCGGCTCGGATGGATTCGGTCTCGCTTTTGATCAGGACCACTGGGTAAAAATCCCGCAACTCGGCAGCGTCCGTATCGGCGATGACTGCGAGATTGGCGCCAACACTTCTATCGACCGTGGCGCGATCGGCGATACAATCATAGAAGACGATGTCAGGCTCGATAACCATATCCAGATTGGTCACAATGTGCATGTCGGCGCGCACACAGCGATGGCTGGCATGGTAGGAATTTCAGGCAGCACGCGGATTGGAAAATACTGCATGTTCGGCGGCGCTTCCGGTACAGTGGGACATATCCAGGTAGCGGACCGGACCACGGTGCAGGCTCAGAGCGTGGTGACAAAATCGATCAAGCAGCCCGGAACGGTCTGGAGTTCGGCCATGCCGGCCCAGCCGCTGCGCGAATGGAACCGGTCAATTGCCCATTTACGCAAATTGGAAAAACTTGCCCTACGTGTGTTGAACCTTGAAAAACAAAGCGAAAAATGAGCTTAACATGACCAAAAACCTGCTCCAGACACCCATTGAAAGTACCGAGATCATGCGTATTCTTCCGCACCGGTATCCGTTCCTGCTGATAGACAGGGTGCTTGCCTACACGCTGGAACCGGAAAAGACCCTCACGGCGATCAAAAACGTCACCATCAACGAGCCGTTTTTCCAGGGTCATTTTCCGACTACGCCAGTCATGCCGGGTGTACTGATACTCGAATGCATGGCGCAGGCCTGTGGATTACTGGCCCACGTTGCGCTGGCAACAGCGGGCAACGCCGGCGGCATTTATTACCTGGTCAAAATAGACAATGCCAGGTTCACGCGCAAGGTCCTGCCCGGCGACCAGTTGCTGATGGAAGTCAAACAGGTACGAATCATGCGTGGAATGGGCAAGTACGAGGCCAGCGTCACAGTCGACGGCCAGCGTACCGCAAGTTGTGAAATATTGTGTTCCGAAGGTTAAGCCGCTCGCGAGGGAAGATTGATCATGATTCATCCAACAGCCCTGGTTGACCCCAAAGCAGAACTTGCCGAAGACGTCGAGGTAGGCGCCTTCACGATCATTGACGGCAAGGTCCGCATCGACGCCGGCACCAGGATCGGACCGCACGCGGTTATTACCGGCCGCACGACCATCGGCAAAAACAACCACATATTCCAGTTCACATCGATCGGTGAACAGCCACAGGACAAGAAATACGCGGGTGAGGACACCGAACTGATCATCGGCGACAACAACACCATCCGCGAATTGTGCACCTTCAGCCGCGGCTCTTTGCAGGGCGGTGGCGTGACGCGCATCGGCAGCAACAACTGGATCATGGCCTGCGTGCATATCGCGCATGACTGCATCCTGGGCGACAACATCATCATGGCCAACAATGCCTCGCTGGCAGGCCACGTCACTATCGGCAGCAACGCGATCCTGTCCGGCTATACGTTGATCCACCAGTTTTGTTCGGTCGGAGAATACAGCTTCACTTCGTTTGCCAGCTACGTGAACCAGAGCATTCCGCCCTATGTCACAGTGGCCGGTGAAAAGGCCCGTGCCAAGGGCATCAATTCCGAGGGTCTCAAGCGGCACGGCTTTACCAGTGAGCAGATCCAACAGGTGCGGCGCGCCTACAAAACGCTTTACCGTGAAGGCCTGCCACTGGAGGAAGCCATCGCCCGTCTGACGGCCATGGCTGTTGAATCTCCGGAAATACAGCCGCTGGTGGATTTTCTCAAACTGGCTGAGCGCGGCATCATTCGCTGATGCTCATCGTTTTGGTAGCCGGGGAAGCCTCCGGCGATCAACTCGGTGCCGCATTGATGCGCGCTATCGTCGGGCAGGAGCCCGGCGCCCGTTTCGCCGGCATTGGCGGACCGTTGATGAAGGCCGAAGGCTGCGATTGCTGGTGGGATACCGGGCAGCTTTCGTTGATGGGCCTGGTTGAAGTCATCTCACACCTGCCCCGCCTGCTCAAGCTGCGCAAGCAGCTCGTGCAACGTGTGCTGGACCTGAAACCGGATATATTTGTCGGTATTGACGCACCTGATTTCAATCTTGGTGTGGAAAAACGCCTCAAGGCCAAGGCCATCCCGGTGATCCACTATGTCAGCCCCACGGTCTGGGCCTGGCGCTCCGGCAGGGTCAGGACCATAGAAAAATCAACCGACCGGGTCATGTGTCTTTTCCCTTTCGAGCCGGACTTTTATCAACAGTACGCAGTGGCCGCCGATTACACCGGTCACCCCCTGGCGGACGAGATTCCATTGCAGGTGGACAGCGGACCCGCCCGGGCGGCGTTTGCCCTGGCCCCGGGTGGAATTTGTGTCGCGCTGCTGCCCGGCAGCCGCATGGGCGAAGTTGCAAAGCTTTCGCAAGCGATGCTCGATGCCGCCGACATCCTGCAAAAACGTTATGCGGACATCAATTTCCTGGTGCCGGCGGCGACAGAAGCGCTCGGCCAGTATTTCAGGTCGGTTTTGAGCGGCTATCCGGGTCTTAACTGCATGGTATATCCGGGCCGCAGCAAGGAGGTGATGGCGGCAGCGGATGTGGTCGTCTGCGCATCGGGCACCGCAACCCTGGAAGTGATGCTGGTCAACCGTCCGATGGTCGTTTGTTACCGCGTCGCCGGCACGACCTACCGCCTGATGAAGTGGTTCCGGATGTTGAAGACCCGCTATTTTTCCCTGCCCAATATCCTGGCTGCTGAACTGCTGGTGCCGGAATTGTTGCAGCACGAGGTAAGCGGTCACCGCATCGCCAGTGAAGTCGTCCGCTGGTTGGACCAGCCGGCGCTGGTCCATGACCTTAAGCAGCGTTTTGATCAACTGCACCGGCATCTGAGAATCGATGCGGCGGCGACCGCGGGCGGCGTTGTGCTCCGGCAGATTGCCGGGGGCAAAGGCTGAGCAATGCACCCCAATCTGTTTTTACAGGCCGGCGTGGACGAAGCAGGCCGCGGCCCACTGGCCGGTCCGGTGGTGGTCGCGGCAGTCATACTGCCGGCGCATTATGACCTCGGCACACTGGACGATTCAAAACGACTGAGTGCCCTAAGCCGTGAACGGCTGGTGCCTCTCATTGAAAACCAGGCCATCGCCTTTGCAGTGGAGTTTGTCGAGGTCGAGGAAATCGACCGGGTCAATATACTCAGGGCCACCCTGAACGGCATGCAAAGGGCCGTCGCAAACCTCGATCCCGCACCACACAGCGTCCTGATCGACGGCAACCGCGCCCCGCAGTTGTCCTGCGAAGTCCGGACTGTGATCGGCGGTGACCGCCTGGTAGCGTCCATCTCAGCCGCTTCGGTGCTCGCCAAGGTCTACCGGGACCGCCTGATGCTCGGCATGCACGAGCTATACCCGGATTACGGCTTTGACCGGCACAAGGGCTACCCCACCACCCTGCACCTTGAGCGCCTCAGGGATTTGGGTCCCTGCCCCATCCACCGGAAATCATTCGCGCCTGTGCGCAGGGCTATTGCGCGTCGATAAATGACTCGATGCTGGCCCCGGTAACCGGCCCGAGAAATGTTTTCACCGCGTAGCCTTCGGGGTCCAGGATGATCGTGGTCGGCAGGGCCTTGGGCGCGCCAAATGGCTCCGGCGGGTTATATACGTCTACCAGCAGAATCCGGTAACTCGGCTCGAATTCCAGCAGAAATTCGTCAAAGACTTCCATCTCCGTATCTTCATACGCGAGGCCGAGCACGACGATGTCGTCACGCGAAGAATTCAACTCGGAAAGCTCGGGTATTTCCTTTCGACACGGCGCGCACCAGGTGGCCCAGTAATTCAGCACGACCCATTTTGGCCGGAACGCGCTGAGCGTGACAGTTTCGCCGTGCAGTTGCTGCAGGCTGAAATCAACCGGTCCAACGCGCTCGTCAGCTTTGTTCAGACAGGGAGCAGCTATAAGCAGGAGCGTCAATGCCAGTACTGCTGTTCTCATCATTATTTTTCCGTTTCAGCTCGAAGATTGAGTGTACATTGACTTGAGCGATTGCTGCAGGTTCATTTCACGCTCTGATATAGACCTGAAAAAGACCGCATCCCATTCACTCCGGCTGGGTATTTCGAGCGTTTCACCGACCGGCAGATAAAATTTGCCGGCCTGGTAAAGGTTCAACAGGCTGACGCTATCCAGGTCCCGGCACAACGACCAGTCGCCATCTTCCGTGCGGTTCACGTAGCCGGCCTCAAGCAGCAGATTCAGTTGTTCCGACAATGCCGGTTCGGTCACGCCTTCGAGCAATTCCAGGCATGCCTCAACCGACAACGCCCCGCCCTTGAGCTGTGCCTTCCAGAGCTGGCCGACCAACCGGTAGGCAAGCAAGAAACGCCATTTTTTAGGCCAGCCCCAGTCAACGATGCGATCATTGAAGGTGGTCAGCGAGGCCGCCAGCGATGCGCCCAGCAGGATGACCGTCCAGACCAGGTATAACCAGAACAGGAAAATGGGAACACTCGCGAGCGCGCCATAAATAACGTTGAAACTGGCAGTTGCCACATAAGCGACGAAGGCCTTCTTGGCGAGGGCAAACAGCAGCGCGGACAGGAATGCCCCGACCATGGCGTGGGTCAGGTGCACACGGCGGTTCGGGACCAGCCAGAACATCAATGTGAAGGTAAACCAGGACAGGGAAAATATGCCAAACGCCCGCCAGTTTGAATGGCTGGCCGCACCTTGCGCGATCTGTTCAAATACCGGCTGCGCGCTCAGCGCGAGTGCAGCACCGAGGGCGAGCGGCCCGAGCGTCAACACCGCCCAGTACATGATAACCCTGTTGCCAACTCTGCGCGGTGCGGGCACGCGCCAGATCAGGTTGAAGGTCTGTTCGATTCTGACCATCAGCAGCAGCGCGGTCAGGATCAGGACCAGCGTGCCTGTCAGGGTGAGTTTGCCCACGCTGTCCAGGAAGACGACCAGGTAGAACCGTATCTGATCACCCAATTCGGGTACAAAATTGCTGAAAACAAATGATTTTATCTGTTCGCTCCATTGCTGGAACACCGGAAAGATCGACGCCACGCCAAACACGACCGCCAGTAACGGCACCATGGAAAGCAGGCTGGTATAACTCAGCGAGGCCGCCTCGTCGAACAACCGGTCTTCGCTGAAATGCCGCCACACATGCGCCGCCAGACGCCTGACGCGGGGGATGCTGCTAAATGAATGCAGTACGTTCAATTTGTCCTCCGGGTTAAGCCGATGACCGCGTGATCTGCGCGATGCTGGCTGTATAATAATCAGTCGATCCCGATATTGACAGAAGGACACGCGCTTGCAAGTTCAAATACTGCACAATCCCCGTTGTTCGAAATCCCGCGCAACCCTCGAGTTGCTCAGGCAAAACGGCATCGAGCCGGAAATCGTGCTTTACCTGGAAACACCCCCTGATGCGAAGTTGATAGCTGCAATACTGCGCAAGCTGAAGATGCAAGCCAGGGAACTGCTGCGCAAGGGCCAGCCGGAATATGCAGAGATGGGACTGGCTGACCCGCAGCTGAGCGATGACCAGTTGATCGCAGCGATGGTCCAGGCACCCGTCCTGATCGAACGTCCCATCGTGCTGGCGAACGGCAAGGCGCGTATCGGCCGTCCGCCTGAAGCCGTGCTGCAAATCCTCTGAAACGCTGGACTCAACTGATGCTCGCCGCCTACCTGGCGACGCTGGCATGGCAACCGGTCTGGCACGGACTGTTACCGCGGCCATTCGGCGCCGGCAATGCCTGGCTGGCACTGCTTGCCTGTTTGCCTTTGTTGATCCCGCTGCGCGGTCTCTGGCGCGGGAATTACCGCAGCATGATCTGGGCAGGCCTGCTGCTGATGCTGTATTTCACGATCGCTGTCATGGAAGCCTGGAGTAACCCGCCCCAGCGGCTGCCTGCCCTGGTGCAGGTGGCACTGCCGCTGTTTTACCTGTTCGCTTTCAAAAAGCGCAACCAGCGCCGGGACTGAGACCCGGCTTCAGGGTCCTGCCGGCTCAGACCGGTCATGTCTGTTTATGGAAGCTCTGATTAATGCCGTCCTGGCATTATCAGAGCGCGGCAGTCGAAAAGTGTCATTTTCGACTGCCTTGCAAATCAACGGCTTAGAGCCGCTGATTTGGCGACACATCCCTGTGTCGCGGGAACCTCTGAATTAATCAGAGGTTCCATAAGACATGCAACGACCGGCGGAAACCGGCACATACGTAAAGGAACGGAAAATGAAATTGAAACGGGTAAAAGTTATTGGCCT
>JBFZEL010000276.1:0-3727 GCA_041306925.1 Lysobacterales bacterium | reverse complement strand
CCGTGGCCGGCGGCACGATACGCGCCCCGCAGCGGCTGATGTCGTCGGCGGCGCCCTGCGCCCAGCGTAACGGCACCTTGTCAAAATAACGCGATGCGGAGCCCTCGACCACCTCGTTGTGCCGCACGCGGAAATACAGCAACACCGCCTTTTTCAGCCATTCGTTGACCCGCCAGCCGCCATCGGCAGGTTCGGCCACCCGCAACACGCCCTGCTCGAGGCCGGCAATCGAGTCTTCGATGGCCGCGATCAGTTCAGGCGCCGCGGTTTCCGGGCTGATGGATGTACGCGCCGCAAACGCCGTCTCGATGATCTCGCGTCGCACTTGCCATGTATTTGCAGGGTTCATAAACAGCCCGTTGCTAGCCCAGTTTGTCGATCAGGGTTTTCAAAAGCAGCGCCCGCGTATCCCGGCTCAGCGGTTCGTTTTGTTTGTCGCTGAGTATGAATGCGTCTTCCACGCGGTCGCCCATGGTGGTGATTTTGGCGTCGTGGATACGGATGCCGCAAGCGACCATCGCCGCGGAAATGTCGGATAACAGCCCTGGCCGGTCGGAACAGGTCAGGTCCATCAGGGTTCTTTCGCCACCCTGCGCTGCCGAGAAGTGTATTGCCGGTGCGCTTACGAAATGACGCAGGCGGCGCGGCAATTTTCGCACCACCGGTCCGGGTACCGTATTGCCCGCCAGCACCCGGCACAATCGTGTCTGCAGACGCTCACTGTCGATGTCATTCAGCATCTGCGCGTTGCGGTCCATCAACTGGAACAGGTCAAAACTCCTGCCCGAAGACGTGGTGGCGACGCGCGCGGAAAGCACGTCGAGGCCGAGTTCATCGATGACCGCGGTGACGGCCGAAAACAGGCCATCGTAATCGGGCGAGTGAACCAGCAGTTCGCTGACGCCCCATTCATTGACCTCGCGCAGCGCCACCAGCACGGGACAGCCAGCCGGCGGGTTGAGCACCGTTGCCGTGGTCCATTCCAGTTGCTCCCTGGAATAACCGAGGAAGACATACTGCGGCAGGCTGTCCCACAGGGCGTCTATCGCAGCGGCCTCCAGTCCCTTGCGCAGCAGACGTTCGCGCACGTCCGCTTTGGATTGCCGGATCTGGTGATCGCGGTCAAAAATGTTCGAACTGCCCTCGGCCAGCGCTCGCGACGTCATCGTGTACAACTCCCACAATAAACTGCCCTTCCAGTTGTTCCACAACTTCGGGCTGGTGGCCGCAATATCCGCGATGGTCACCAGGTAAAGGTAATCGAGCCGGGTCTGGTTACCGACGAGTTCGCAAAAACTTCGCAGCGTTTCCGGGTCGGTGATATCCCTGCGCTGCGCGGTCATGGACATCACCAGGTGCTGTTCAACCAGCCAGGCCACCCGCGCCGCGTGTTCCCCGCTCATCGGCAGACCCCGGCAAAAGGCCAGCGCATCCTCAGCGCCAAGCTTCGAATGATCGCCTTCCCTGCCCTTGGCGATATCGTGAAACAGGGCCGCCAGGTAGAGGATTTCGGGGTGGTCTATCTGGCGGAAAATGCCTGCTGCATGGGGAAACTCGGCGCTGTACTTGCCATAGGCAAAACGGCGCAGGTTCCTGACCACGAACAGGATGTGCTGATCCACGGTATAGACGTGGAACAGGTCGAACTGCATGCGCCCGACGATGTTTGCAAATGCCGGTATGAAAGCCGCCAGCACACCGTAACGGTTCATGCGCTGCAATTGCGTGTACACGCCGCCCGGCTGGCACAGCAGTTCGAAAAAATACTGCCGGGCCGCTTGATCGGCGCGGAACGCGTCGTCGACCAGCCCCAGGCTGTCCCGTATCAGGCGGATCGTCGAGGCCCGCACGCCCCTCAAGCGCTCGTGTTTCGCCAGCAGCACAAAAAGCTCCATCAGCGCGACGGGCCGGCGTTCGAACAGCCGGTCATTGCTGACCTCGAGAAACCCCTGGTTCATTTTGAAGTCGTCCCCAAGGTCTTCCGATGGCAGGTCCTTCTGCGGCAGCAATTCCTCATCGAACAGTTGCAGCAGCATTTCATTGAGCCGTTCGTTCTGCATGACGGTGCGGTAATAGCGCTGCATGAAGCGCTCGACACCGGCATTGGGGTGCTGCGTGGCGTCCCCCGCGTAAAAGTGCTCGGCGATGCGCCGCTGGAACTCGAACAGGAGCCGGTCCTCGCCGCGCCCGGCCAGCAGGTGCAGGGCGTAGCGTATTTCCCACAGGAAGGTCCGCCCGTCCCGCAAATCCTGCAGCTCGCTCTCGGTCAGAAATCCGCGCTCCACCAGGCTGTGCAGGGACTGGGTATTGAAATGTCTTTTCGCGACCCAGCCGATCATCTGGATATCACGCAGGCCACCGGGCCCTTCCTTGATATTGGGCTCGAGGTTGTAGGCCGTGTCGTGGTATTGCTCGTGGCGTTTGACCTGTTCTGCGAACTTGGCGTCAAAAAACTCCGCCGCGGACCAGACCTGGTCGGCGGCCGTCGCATCCAGCATGGTCTGCATCATCTCGCTGCTGCCGCTGAGCAAACGGCTTTCCATCAGGTTGGTGGCCGTGGCGATGTCCTTTTTCGCCTCGGTGACACAGGCAGCCACCGTGCGCACGCTGTGACCGAGGTAGAAACCGGCGTCCCAGAGCAGGGTCACGAAGCCCTCGATGGCGGTGCGCAGCTCCTCCGACGGTGTTGATTCCGCCAGCAGGATCAGCAGGTCAACGTCGGAGTGAGGGTGGAGTTCGCCGCGGCCAAAACCACCGACCGCCACCAGTGAGACATTTTCACCGGCCGGGATCAGGCTCCTCCAGGCGCACAGGATCAACTGGTCGACCACCCAGGCGCGCGCCTTGACCAGCTGGTTGACATCTTCCCTCGCTTGGAACTTCGCGGTCAGACAGGCATCCGCCTGGCCCAGCGCGCGTTTGAGCGTCTGGATCAGCTGGCCGGGTGTCGAGGTGCCTGCGACGACGTTCAGGCAGCTTTCGTCCAGGCAACCCGCGGCCGCTGCAGGTTTTTCCAGGGGACCCCGTAAACGTATTTTCATGCGCTTGCCCGGCGTGTCGACTTGCTAGGAAGCAAAAGGCAGCCTCAAAGCTCGTCGCCCGGCAATTGCGTCAGGACATCATAACCGTCCTCGGTGACCGCCAGCGTATGCTCCCACTGTGCCGACAGGCTGCGGTCCTTGGTGTGCACGGTCCAGCCGTCGGCGAGCAGGCGGGTTTCCTTTTTGCCCAGGTTGATCATGGGCTCGATGGTAAACACCATGCCCGGAACCAGTAACTCACCAACACCGGGTCGTCCGTAATGCAGCACCTGCGGGTCCTCGTGGAACACCTTGCCGATGCCGTGGCCGCAATAATCGCGCACCACCGAGCAACCCTGCGCCTCGGCATAGCTCTGGATGGCGTGGCCGATATCACCCAGGCGCAAACCCGGTTTGACCATGCTGATACCCGTCACCATGGCCTGACGGGCGATTTCGCATAATTGCCGGGCACGCAACGGCGGTTCCCCGACCAGGAACATTTTGCTGGTGTCACCGTGCCAGCCGTCTTTGATGACGGTAATATCGATGTTGAGGATATCGCCATTCCTGAGTTTCCGGTCACCGGGAATACCGTGACACACCACCTGGTTGACGGATGTGCAGATGGACTTGGGAAAGCCGCGGTAATTCAGCGGGGCGGGAATGGCCTGCTGTACCCCGGTGATATAGTGGTAACAGATGTC
>JBFZEL010000275.1:0-4074 GCA_041306925.1 Lysobacterales bacterium | reverse complement strand
CGCTCTTCCGATCTCTCGGATATCTGCTTTTCCAGTTGAGCCTGCTGAATTTCCAGTTTTTCGATCTTAGCTGGCAGGTTGCCCAGTTCGCGCTGGTCCTTGTAACTGAGTTTGGCCGGCTTGGGGCCGTCCTGCTTGCGCTGGGTGACCGCGCCTTCAGTTGCAGCCTGCGTGGATTTTTCCGCGGTACCTGCCTTGGCGTCTGACAAACTTCCGCCCCGGGCTTCCCAGTCGCTGTAACCCCCCACGTATTCGTCCACGCCGCCCCGGCCATCGAGCACGATCAGGCTGGTGATGACGTTGTCCATGAAATCCCGGTCGTGGCTGACCAGCAGTACGGTTCCCTCAAAATCCAGCAGGATTTCTTCGAGCAGTTCCAGGGTCTCGATATCCAGGTCGTTGGTCGGTTCATCCAGCACCAGCAGGTTGGCCGATTTGCTGAACAGGCGCGCCAGTACCGCCCGGTTCTGCTCACCGCCTGACAGCGCCTTGACCGGCATGCGGACACGCTCCGGGCTGAACAGGAAATCACCCAGATAGGTTATCGCGTGACGCCGCCTGCCGCCGATCTCGATAAACTCCTGGCCGCCGCAGACATTGTCGATCAGGTTCTTTTCAGGGTCGAGGTACTCACGCAACTGGTCCGAGTAGGCGATCTCGAGCCGGGTGCCGCGCGTCACTTCACCCGCCGTCGGCTGCAACTCGCCGAGAATAATTTTTACCAGCGTGGTTTTACCCGCGCCGTTGGCCCCGACGATACCGATCCTGTCGCCACGCTGGATCACGGTGGAAAAGTCGCGGATCACCTCGTTGCCGCCAAAGCGGTGAGCGACGTGCTTGAGCTCGGCGACGATCTTGCCGGATTTCGCCGCATCATCGAGGAGGAAACCGGCGTTGCCCATGCGCTCGCGGCGCTGGCTACGCTCCTCGCGCAGACCCTTCAGGGCGCGCACACGGCCCTCGTTGCGCGTGCGCCGGGCCTTGATGCCCTGGCGTATCCAGACTTCCTCCTGCGCCAGTTTCCTGTCGAACAGTTCGTTGGCCCTTTCCTCGGCCAGCAACTGCTGCTCCCGGTGCCGCAGGAAACCCTGGTAATCGCCTTGCCAGAGGGTCAGGTGACCCCGGTCCAGCTCGGCCATCCAGTTGGCCACGTTCTGCAGGAAGCGCCGGTCATGGGTAATCAGAATCAACGCGCCCTTGAAATTCCGCAACTGCTCTTCGAGCCAGCGTATGGCCGGGATGTCCAGGTGGTTGGTGGGTTCGTCGAGCAACAGGATATCGGGGTTGCTGACCAGCGCCTGGGCCAGCGCCACCCTGCGGCGCCAGCCACCGGACAACGCCGACATGCTGGCGTCCGCCGGCAGATCGAGCTGGGTGATGGTGGTCTCCACCCGTTGCTGCAGACGCCAGCCATCCAGCGCTTCCAGTTTCTGCTGCACGTGGGACAGGGCCGCCATGCTTTGCAGGTCATGGGTCTGCACCAGGTGATGATACTCGGCCAGTAAACGGCCGGTTTCGGCAAGCCCCGAGGCCACCACGTCATAAACGGTCTGCTCATCGGCAATCGGCAGATCCTGTTGCAGCCAGGCGATACGGGTACCGGGCCTCAGCCAGCGCTCACCGGAATCGAGTGCGATCTCGCCGGCCAGCACCTTCAGAAGCGAGGTCTTGCCGGCGCCGTTGCGGCCCAACAGACCGAGCCTGGTGCCCCGGGTAACGCTGAAATCCACACCGTCGAGCAAATCCAGGTTGCCGTAGTGTAATGAAGCTTTGTCGATGCGTAACAAGGGCATAAGTAAACCGCTGTGGACAGAGGGTGCGCATTCTACGCGCCGGGGTGCCGTTTGTCGTTGTTTTGTTGACAACGGCTGCAGCCACCGGTTAGTCTGCAGGCGATGAACATTTTCCGCCGTCGTATGTGTATGTGTTGTTGCGCTTGTATGTGCAGCCAACTGCCGTGCGGTGTCTGAAAAATTCTGATCCTTTAAAGCCATAAACCCGTAATTCAACAGACATAACCGCACCGGCAACCCGGGGCGGGTATTTTTGTGTGCGCTCCGGTCAACTGGTCTCAACAAGGAGATTTGCACAATGAGTTCATCCGTATCCGCCCAACAGACCCTGGCGCGCCGCTCCATCCTGGGACATACCCAGACCAAAGGCCCGAATCACCTGCGTGTTTACGACAGTATCGTCGACCTGATCGCCAACCCCGACAATCCCACCCCGATGGTAAGACTCGGCGACCGGTTCAACCCCGGACCGGGGCTGGAGATCTTTGTCAAGCTGGAGAGCTTCAACCCTTTTGGTTCGATCAAGGACCGCACCGCGCTTTACCTGCTGCGCGGCACGCATCTTGCCGAGGGTCAGATACTGGCCGAACCGACGGCCGGCAATACCGGTATCGCATTGGCCGCTTTGGCAAATGCCCAGGGTACGGCCATCGCACTGGCAGTGCCCGAAGCCACACCGGAGGAAAAGAAAACCCTGCTGCGCTTTCTCGGCGCCGAACTGCTGGAAGTCGAAGATGAGTTATGCCCGCTCTTTCCAACCGAGGGCGCCCGCGGCGTGGTCAAGAGCATGGTCGAAAGCGCCGCCTTCAACGGCAAGTATGTCAGCCCCAACCAGTACGAGAACGAACTGAACGTGGAGGCGCACTACCGCACCACCGGTCCGGAGATATGGAACCAGACCGGCGGTGATATCGATTACTTTTTCGCCGCCTTTGGCACCTGCGGAACCATTACCGGTGTGGGACGCTACCTGAAGGAACGCAATCCGAACATCAGGATCATCGGTATTGAACCCGCTTCCAGGGTGCATAAACTCTCTGGCATCAAGAAAATCTCCGATCTGCCGGATGAACACAAACCCAGGATCCTGGATTACGCGCTGATCGATGAAATTATCGCGGTAACTGACCGCGACGCCTTCGAGGCCGCCATCCAGTTGGCGCGTACCGAGGGCATCATGGTCGGCCCCACCACCGGCGCCCTGCTGCACGCAGCCCGGCAGACCGGGGCCAAGGCCAGCGGCCGGGCGGTGGTAATTTCCCCGGATGGCGCCGCCAAGTATGTCAGCGCCTATGCGGAATACCTGGAGGATGATTGAGCCGGGCAAGACGGGTAAACTGGCCTCTTTATTCCGCACGGGGAAAACCGATGAAATACCTGCACACCATGGTGAGGGTGACCGATCTGGACGAGTCACTGGATTTTTACTGCAACAAGCTGGGCCTGCTCGAATTGAAGCGGCACGAGTCGCCCGCCGGACGTTTTACACTGGTCTACCTGGCTGCCCCGGGTGACGAGGACGCCCAGCTCGAACTGACCTTTAACTGGGACCCGGAGGTCTACAGCGGCGGGCGTAACTTCGGCCACCTGGCCTACGCCGTCGACGACATCTACGCGCTGTGCCAGAAGCTGCAGGCTGCGGGTGTGACCATCAACCGCCCGCCGCGGGACGGTCACATGGCTTTTGTGCGTTCCCCCGACGGCATCTCGATCGAGTTTCTGCAGAAGGGGGAGTCGTTGCCACCACGGGAGCCGTGGGCGTCCATGCCGAGTGTCGGCAACTGGTAGCGCCGGGTTTTTTTCACTGCGCGGCGCCCGCCCCTGGGCTATGATTGCTTTAACAGCGGAGGACCCTGACGATCGTTACCTACATCTTTGAACACCCCGAAAAGGGACGCATCGAATACCGGGACAGGAAGCGCTATCTGTGGAGCCTGTCGGTATTCCTGCCGCTGCTGCCCCTGCTCGGGATTTTCCTGTACTTCCGTTTCGGTGCCGAATGGCTGCTGGCCGTGCCGCTGTTGATCAACTACCTGGTCATACCATTACTGGACTGGAGCGTCGGCTGCGACCCCAACAACCCGCCCGAAGAAATCGTTCCGCAACTGGAAGAAGACCGTTATTACCGCTACCTGACATGGGTCACCGTGCCGCTGCACTTCGTCACGCTGATCGCAGCCGCCTGGTTCGTCGGAACCCAGGATATCGGCACGGGCGCAATGCTGGTCATGGCCATCACCGCCGGCGCCTACAGTGGCCTTTGCATCAACACGGCCCACGA
>JBFZEL010000274.1:0-12786 GCA_041306925.1 Lysobacterales bacterium | reverse complement strand
CCACCCAGAACGATCAGATCGGCGAGCGAAACTTTCTTACCGCCGGCTTGCGCACTGTTGAACTTTTGCTGGATACCCTCCAGCTGTTTCAGCACTTTGGCCAATTCAGCCGGATTGTTGGCTGTCCAATCCTTCTGGGGCGCGAGGCGGATACGTGCCCCGTTCGCCCCGCCGCGCATGTCGGTGCCGCGGAAGGAAGAGGCTGCTGCCCAAGCGGTTCTGACCAGTTCAGGTACGGTCAGACCCGACGCCAGTATCTGTGCCTTCAGGGCCGCAATGTCGCCTGCCTCGATCAGTTGATGATCAACTGCCGGGACGGGATCCTGCCAGATCAAAACCTCGGCGGGCACCTCGTCGCCCAGGTAGCGCGAACGCGGCCCCATATCGCGATGTGTCAGCTTGAACCAGGCCTTGGCAAAAGCCAGTTCAAACTCGTCCGGTTTGTCCAGGAAGCGCTTCGAAATCTTTGCATAAATTGGATCAAACTTGAGTGCAAGATCGGTCGTGAACATGACAGGCGCGTGGCGCTTCGACGGGTCGTGTGCATCCGGTACGAGGTTCGATGCCTCCGCGTTATCAGGAATCCACTGAATAGCGCCCGCGGGGCTCCTGGTCTGCACCCATTCAAACGCGAACAGGTTGCTGAGATACTGCGTGGTCCAGGCGGTCGGACTGGAGGTCCAGGCGCCTTCCAGGCCACTGGATATCGTGTCACCGGCTTTGCCACTGCCACACCTGTTCTTCCAGCCGAAACCCTGTTCTTCAATGCCGGCAGCGGCGGGCTCTGGGCCTACGCAATCACCGGGCTTGCCAGCACCATGCGCTTTACCAAACGTATGGCCACCGGCGATCAGCGCAACGGTTTCTTCATCGTTCATCGCCATGCGGCCGAATGTTTCGCGAATGTCTGTGGCCGCGGCGAGCGGGTCCGGATTGCCGTTGGGTCCCTCGGGATTGACGTAAATCAGGCCCATCTGGACAGCGGCGAGCGGGTTTTCAAGTTGCCTGTCGCCATGGTAACGCTCGTCCGCCAGAAATTCTTTTTCAGGACCCCAGTAGACCATGTCAGGTTCCCAGTCGTCGGTACGTCCGCCGGAAAAACCGAAGGTCTTGAAACCCATGGACTCGAGCGCGACGTTACCCGTCAGGACCATCAGGTCGGCCCAGGAAATCCGGCTGCCGTATTTCTGCTTGATCGGCCACAACAGACGCCGCGCCTTGTCGAGGTTCACATTGTCAGGCCAACTGTTGAGCGGTTCAAACCGCTGCTGGCCACCACCGGCACCGCCGCGGCCGTCAGCCACGCGATAGGTGCCCGCGCTGTGCCAGGCCATCCGTATGAAAAATGGACCATAGTGGCCATAGTCCGCAGGCCACCAGTCCTGTGACTGGGTCATCAACGCCGCTATGTCCTTCTTCAGGGCTTGCAGGTCCAGGCTGTTAAACTGCGTGGCATAATTGTAGTCCTTGCCCATCGGGTCGGATTCGGCGGCTTGCTGGCGCAGCGGACCCAGGTCCAGTTTTTCAGGCCACCAGAACTGGTTCGGCTTTGCCGCACCCGCGGCAAAAGCAGTGCTTGACAGCAGCAACGGTGAAATGGCTACCATCAAGGCGGCAATTAAAAGTATTGTTGATCTATGCATTGAGATTTTCCTCCGGTTAGCATGGAGCGGATCGGTGAGACATCAATTCACCAGCGCTCCGCGAGTGACATAAAACGCCTGATGATCGTGTCACTAACAATCGCATAAAGGAAATTGATTGATACTATTATTTTGATAGCAATATTCAATAACACGTGCGTTGTGTGTCCTGCGGAAATTTGGCGTTTGCGTATCGGAAAAGAAAAAACAAAAAGTCTTGACCGTGACACTAACTTGGGATCGTGGCTTGCATTGATTGTTGTGCGCCCCTAAGTCATTTCCAGCTTCGGCTTTGACAGCGACAGCTCCCCTGACTCCCCCATCGTGACGGTTTAATACTTTTATTTTTTCTCAAACTTGCCGGTCAGAGGATGCTGCATGAACTACAGATGCGCCAGCGAACTCATTCAAGCACATACAGTTGCCAGAGGTCCTTGCGTGTCATCTTCAAAAACGGACTCATCGCCAGCAGACCGGTCTTGCCGATGCTTTTTTCGAGGTAGCGCATTTCTTCAAACTTGGCCCGCGTGCGCTCCCCGACCGGCGTGTCCAGGCCATTTTCGCGCATCATCAGTACGCCTTTGGCGCGCAGCGCAAGCTCGGTGTAGAGTCGCAGGTAACAGAGCATGTCGACGACAACAGTACCGGGAAATTTCTGTTTCAGATCCTGCAGGAAACGGCCGATCCGGGACTCCGTAAACTCACCCGAGTTGATCTGCTCCAGCAGCATCGCATCTTCGTCAAAATCCACTTCCAGCCACTCGTGCATGCTTTGGGCGCTCTTTTTAAAAACGACCAGGAAAATCGGCGGCATGGCCAGCAGCGTGACCAGCGTGGTGAGGATGGGAGTGCCGGGGAAATGGTTGAAAACCGAGTGTATGGTTATAGCGAGGATAAACCCCGGCAACAACAACAGCGGGTTGATCTTCATCTGGCGTTCGGTCAGGGTTTGGGCCAGGACACCAAACAATGCCATCGTACCGCCGTGCATGACAGCGGTGCCAAAGCCCCGCACGACCCAGACCGCGATCTGGGCATCGGCCGCCATGTACAGGTAGTAAAAGTTTTCGATCACCCCGAAACCCGCACCCACGGCAAAACCCAGTATGGCCGCATCGACCAGGAAACCGATGCGATGGCTTCTGAACAGGTAGATCATCACGCAGGCTTTCATGCACTCTTCAATGACCGGCGCCGCGTAACGTGAATAGACGGGAAAATCCCAACCCAGCAGACCAATGGCGTATCCATTGACCCAATAGCCGATAACCGGCAGCATTGCCCCCGCGAGGATGACCCACAAAATGGTGCGCAACTTGACCAGCTTGTAACTGTCCATGTACAGCAGTAGCAGCAGGAAAATCAGCACTGGCAACAGACCTACCGGTGCCCGGGTGAGCAAATCAATCGACATGAAGCAGTGAATTTTCCTGAGGGACGCGCATGTCCCCTATTCTGCTTGATTTGGGCGCCCTTTCACAATATTTTCAGTGACAATATGATTTCGTCATCCAGTTTGGTACCTTTGCGGAAACCGGCAGCGTAACCGGCCGACAGGGTCATGGGCAGCCTGTGTACCAGGGTGAATTGGAGGTCCAACTGAAACCCGATGCTGGTATATGTCTGCTCATTGTCCTCAACCAGGTCCCTGATCAGTGCGCCGCCGGAAACACCGGCAACAAATATGGCCGGTCGTATCCAACTGAGAAAAAACCCCGGCGTGCCGACTGACTCGAACTTTATTGGCGGCAGGTTCCATTCGGCTACAGATTTTACGAATTTATCCGCGCTGATGGCATCGATCTCAAAACCGGGCATGGAATCATATTCCCGGTACCGTTTAACCTCGCCGTCATCCACGTAGTTGTTGCCAAAACCGCCGAAATAAAAATTGGTCAGGGTATTCAGACGATCACCATCCGCTATACCGGCCGAGTTGTAGAACCATATTGAAGAGTGTTTCCACGGCAACGCGAAACCAAAATTCAATCCGACCCGCAGTTTTGGAATCGTGTCGTTGTTGGCGTGGTCGGCACTGGCAACGACATCCCATTCCCAACCTTTTTCATGGTCGACTGCACCCTGGGACCTGCGGGTGTCGGTGAAATTGAATTCAACCTCGCCATGCAGAATGTTTTCATAAAAAAAAGTGGGAATATTCTGATTGCCAGGCAGGGTATCCAGGCCGACGTAATAAGCCAGTTCCGAGGAAAAGTTCAGTACCCTTGGCTGATCAAAAATCAGGGCTTTTTCATAGCCGAGTATAAAAGCATCGCCTTTCCGGCTACGCTTGGTCGGTCCGAACAAATCGTAAAAATCCGCGTCGTTGTGCCAATACCGCGCATGCCAGTTCAAGGCCGAATACTCGGCACTGAAGTGCAACTGTTCGTTTGAATCGAGGCTGCTGTCCGGTGAATACGATGCACTGAGATCAATGCTGTGTAACTGCGCGGGGTCCTGAAGCTTCATCGCCCAACCAAACGCCGTCGAATCACGGTATCCCTCGATGATGGGATATCCCGACTCGTATCCCAGTTCACGGTATGGCCGGTACTTGCCGCGGTTGGTTATTTTGCTTTCATAATCCACTTTGGAAAGTGTGCTGACGACACTCCAGTCTCGCACGACCGGGTGTTTTTTGGCGATCTCATTACCGAGGAAAACGATTGCGCTCAGAGCCTCGAGCGGTACCGGATCGATAATGGTGGGTATAAATCCCTGGCCGCTGTATTCAAACACGACCAGGGAACCATCCGCACGCGGTATCGGTCGGAAAAACCCGGTTTCTGCATTGCTGACCGCTTCCATTTCACCCGTTGCGATTTCATAACGAAAGATATTGGAAACACCGGTCAAAAAAGAACTGCCGAACAGGTAGCGTCCATCCGGGGAAAAGACAAATCCCTCGGGTGTCGAGGTGATAAAATCATATTCAGCAATCGCTTCAACTTTCTGTTGCAGAAGGTCCGCGGTGCGATAGACCTTGAGGTACTGGGATGCGTCGATTTGCCCAAGGGACAACGACAACATCGTCCCGTCAGGTGAAATATCCATTTCATACGCCTCTTCACCGTAGGGCCAGGTGTGGAGTTGATTCCATTCTTCGTAGGGCGGTGGAATCCTGACCAGCGATACATATCCGTTCAAGTGCCGCAGACCCCAGATGGACCGGTCTGCCGGATTGAAGGCTAAATCACCGACCCGGGCGTCCTTGATCAACATCCGCTTTTTACGCGTCGTCAAGTCCACGGCCACCAGGTCGCGGTGGGCATCGTTGTCATCCGTGTAGAACAACGTCTTGGTGCCGGGATCATAGGCAGGTGAGGTCACGGGGTACACCTTGGGGCCCCTGACATCGGTGATATTCTCTATGCTGCCATCTGCCAATGACATCACGCCTATGTGCGCAACCACGCCAGGATAGCGGAAAGCACCGATCATCACGCCATCTTGCTCATCCACAAATGCGCGGGAGATCGATCCGAGGGCCCGGTCAGCGAGTGGCCGGGACGAAGTAAGCGGGTGCTCCCGGACCTTAACGAGGTTGGCCTGTTGGAATTCATGCTCGAACTCGATCCATTGGTTCCAAGCATCTTCGAGAGGCAGGCCATACACCTTCAAAAACTGCTTTGAGTAGTATCGCTCGCTATCCTCACCGCGTTTGAGCCACTCGACCAGATGTTCGGGTGAGTATTCAAAAGCGAGATAACTCATAAAGCGGGTTCCGTAGAGGTATGCATTCACAGTGCCCTGGAAGTCGATACTGCTGCCTTCGGCGACGATGCCCAGGTCGCTGTAGAAATGTGCATCATCACGCACCATGGAACGGAACACCATTTCGTCATAGGCACCTTGTGCCCGTCCGACTCCGCCCGACATCCAGGTTTCGAAAAATACGGCGGAGCCTTCCTGGTACCAGCGGGGTGCGCTTAGTCTGGGGGTGGCAAAATAGTTGTACAGAATGGATTCCGGGTGGCGATCGGTCTGCCGGGGTTTGCCACCAAAAAAGCGTCTCCAGCGTAAATCCTGGGAATTTGCCACGTCCATGGTTGCCACGTGGGTCAACTCGTGGTTCATGATCATGAAGGTTCTTTCGTTGCCAGGAAGCAACTCCAGCGTGTGGTTGGATGGCGCGATATAGACTGATATGGCATTACGTGGAGAGACACTGGCTCCGGCGTTTCCGTAATCGCTGAAATCCGTTACGACAACGGTGGTTTTTTCATAAGGTGTCCAATCGAAAATATAGCGTTGAAATTCGAGAGCGTTGTGAAAACTCTTCGACATGTGCGGAACCAGGTAAGTCTGAAATGGGTCCTGGTATATCATCAACATATCGTCTGTTTCAACGAAATCTATCTCAAACGGTGCTGCTGAAGCACGCGTTGACAACAGGTTTAACAAGAGGAAAATTAAAAGGAATCCAGAACGCACTTGCCACTCCCCGTCAATTGCATAATTCTATTCAGACAAGCTCTGATTAATGCCGTCCTGGCATAAGCAGAACTGGGCAGCCGAAAAATGTCATTTTCGACTGCCTGACAAATCAACGGCTTGGCGCCGCCGAATTGGCGACACACCCATGTGTCGCGGGCACCTCGGAATTCATCAGAGGTTCCTTAGCATAGTATGTATTTGGGCGGTCTGCTTTCTGATTGCGACAGCCCGGTGTGTTCTGCACCACGACCCCACAGATTCCACTACTGCAAAAAAAAACCGCCTGCTAAATGGCAGGCGGTGTTTTTTCGAACTTCTTGCGCGTTCCGGGCTTTTCCCTCAACACTACTCTGAAGCGTTGCGCAGTGCCTGGCTGGCCAGTGCGTCGCGGAAACTGTCATTGGCCATCGCGTTACGGAAGCTGTCATTGGCCATCGCGTTGCGGAAGCTGTCACTGGCCATCGCAGTACGGAAGCTGTCGCTGGCCATCGCAGTGCGGAAGCTGTCGCTGGCCATCGCAGTGCGGAAGCTGTCATTGGCCATCGCGTTGCGGAAGCTGTCGCTGGCCATGGCGGCACGGAAGCTGTCATTGGCCATCGCGGCACGGAAGCTGTCATTGGCCATGGCAGAACGGAAACTGTCGCTGGCAAGCGCGGCGCTCAGGGAGGCGTCACTCGCCATCGCGTTGCGGAAGCTGTCACTGGCCAGGGCGGTGCGGAAACTGTCATTGGCCATCGCTGTGCGGAAGCTGTCGCTGGCCATCGCGGTGCGGAAACTGTCACTGGCCATCGCATTGCGAAAACTGTCACTGGCCATCGCGGTGCGGAAACTGTCGCTCGCCATTGCGTTGCGGAAGCTGTCACTGGCCATCGCGTTGCGGAAGCTGTCACTCGCCATCGCGTCGCGGAAACTGTCGCTCGCCATCGCATTGCGGAAACTGTCACTGGCCAGGGCGTTGCGGAAGCTGTCGCTGGCCATCGCATTGCGGAAGCTGTCGCTGGCCATCGCATTGCGGAAATTGTCACTGGCCATCGCGTCGCGGAAGCTGTCGCTGGCCATCGCATTGCGGTAGCTGTCACTGGCCAACGCGTTACGATAGCTGTCACTGGCCATCGCATTGCGGAAACTGTCGCTTGCCATAGCTGAGCGGAATGCATCACTTTGCAGGGCCTCAGCAAATGCTGCGTCGCTCACGATCTGTTGAAAAAGATCGGTTTGCATCAACTGGGCTACGCTCTCATCGCCAAGCTCGATGTCGCTCTTGGTGACCTGTTGCCCACGATAACGTTCAGCGGGAACAATCGTTCCCGATGCCTGGTCGCTGCCAGACGGGAAATCGTTACCCAGAAAAGCAACACCGCCGATGACCACAGCCAAAACGCCTACAACGATCCAGGTTTTATGATTATTCATGCTCATTCTATTCATCCTCTTCTATTTTAAACGCCCTGACCAAAGTCGGTCTTAATACCCATTACCATCAAGGTTTGAAAAAGTTGGTGTACTTAAAATAAAATAGGTTAAAACCGTGAAATAGTCAATTCAGCCTTCCTGACCAGCTGGTCTTTGACAATAAAATCCAGCCCGATCGGTTCAATTTGTTGAAGGTCTGATGTGCGTCTTAATTTCACGGTGAAATGGTTCTCGCCACTGCTGGCCAGGTGGATGGTGCCATCCCTGACTGCAACGGCGTCATCGGGGCCTCGCGTATGCGTCGCACCGTCAAAGTCCAGTCCACGCCCGCTAATATTCACCACCACTTCCATGGGGTCCTCCGAGTTCAGCCGTACATCCAGGCTGAACACATCGTCCGTGTTGCGTAACTCGACCAGGCCGTCAAACTGCGCCGTGTCAAGCTGAACACTGTCAATTAATTTGCCCTGCTGGCCGGTTGGTACTTTTTTAACCATGGTGCCCGACAGGTTTTCGACATCGCCGGTCGAGATCGGCCTGGAGCCCATTTCATACACGCCGAATGTCAATACCACGCCCGCCGCCAGCGCGAGCCCGGTGCGTAGCCATTGTGAACCCAGCCATTGGCCCAGGACACGCGGATTCCCGCGTTTGGCGCCATCCGCCGGCAACCTGACCTGTCTCTCGATGGAACCCTGCAGGTACAGCGGGGGTTCGAGCACGGGTAATTCATCCAGGAGTTTCGCGGTCGCCCTCAACTGCTTATCCAGGTCGCGCAGACTTTCCGAACTGGCCAACAAAGAGTCTATCTCGCCCTGTTCCGCAGCACTGATTTCACCATCTATGCTGGCGTTGAGAAGATCCAGGATACGCTGATCAACTGGGGTAGATTCGGTTTGATTTTGTTCTTGCATGACTGTCATTACCCCGGAGAAATGGTTGGCTCGTTTTCGAGTGCTTTTTTCAATAGCTGACGGGCGGAATACAAACGTGACTTCACGGTTTTTTCGGGTAATTGCAGGATTTCACTGATCTGCTGGTAGCTGCAAGCCGATATGTGCTTTAAAATCACCACCGTCCTGTAGTCATCACCCAGCGACATCAGCGCGTCCTGCACCCGTTCGCGCAACTGTTTTGAGTCCAGTTCCTCAGCAGGACCCTGCCACGGTGAAACCTCGTCATCATCCAAAGACTCCTGCGTACGGCGCTTCTTGAGCTGGTTGAGGCATTCATTGACAGCTATCCTGTAAATCCAGCTAAAAAATTTGAATTTTTCATCGTAGTCGGAGATGTGCTCAAACACCTTGAGAAAAACTGTTTGTGTTGCATCCGCTGCGTCATCCAAATTTCCCAAAATGCGATAGGCTGCGTTAAAAACCGGCTGTTGGTAATGGCTGACCAACTGGCTCATAGCCCGTCGGTCGCCACGTTTACAGCCATTTACAAGGACAGCATCCCCATCCTTATACATCATTACTTCCTGTGACGGAAAAAGTTGGCGGGAATCTGTAAATAATTTCCATGCGATGTCTGAGCCATGCGGCTAATGACCGGCGGGGACGATTTCAAACAGTTTATCGAATCCTGAGTAACGGAAAATATCGTGGATGTGATGGCCGACATTGGTCAGCTTGATACCGTTGCCCGTCCCCATCAGGCGTTTATGGGTTTTCAGCAGGACACCCAGACCGGCACTGGAGATATATTCCAGTTTTCCGAGGTCCAGGACACAACGACCTGCGACATTGTCAAGAAAAGCCTGGGCCTTGACCGCCTGTGCGGCATCCAGCCGCCCTTCCATCACAATGCTTCCATCTTCTGCGAGTAGAATTTCAAACATCGGGTTATTTCCTGTCCACAATGAACGTGATCTTGCTTTGCCGGTTCCTGTATTCATAATGTATGGAATCGACCATTTTCATCACCAGGTACAGGCCCAGACCGCCCGGTGTACGTTCTTCCAACGGCGCATCGACATCGACAGGAACGACCTCCGTAGGGTCAAACCTCTCGACGTCATAGTCGGTTAGCCTGACCTCGAGACCGACCGCATGCGGGACCATTTCGATCAGAATGTCTTCGTTGGTTTCAGTGTTGTAGGTCACCATGTTGACAAACAATTCCTCGGTCGCGAGATCGACGACATTGCGCAGACCCGCAGGTAGTCCCATTTCCTGAAAAACCGACTCTGTCATTTTGACGATATTCTTAAGTTCATTAATGTCACGTTTGCATTTACGCTGCATATTCTTTTTCCTTTTTACTATTTATTCTGGCAACCGCCGCACCAGTACCAATGTTATATCATCCGCCTGTTTCACATCTCCACCAAAATCCTTCACGGCTTTTATCAGGTTTTTACCCAGTTCGGCCATCGAAAGATGACAACTGGCCCGAAAAACTTCCGCCACGCGCGCTTCACCAAACTCTTCCCCGTCAAGCCTTGCATACTCATAGATGCCATCCGAAATCAATGCCAGGATGTCGCCGGGCTCCAATTGCAGTTTCGCCGATGCCTGTGTTTCGTCAATCTCCATGATGCCAACCGGAAAGCTGGTGGGTTTGTACCAGTCGCATACCCCGGCGGCGGCGCGAAAGTGCAGAATCGGCCCCTGCCCGCCCGAATGGTAGTTGACACGGTGGGTGAGAGGATCAAGGAATCCCATGAAAGCGGTGATAAACCGGTCATCGGGAAGATCTTCGGCCAGTTGGTTGTTGACGTGCATGTAGGCCTGGTCGAGATTGGCGCCAAGCCGAAACGAAACCCGCAACATGGCCTGCATCTGGGTCGCGGACAAGGCCGGGCCAAAGCCGTGGCCGGTTGCGTCACCCAGCAGCATGAACAACTTTCCATTCAGCATCGCGAGGTCGTACAGGTCGCCGCCGGTATGGTCGGTCGGTTGGAAATGCCCGTGGAGGTCATAACCCGGCACTGCCGGCATGGTATCCGGAAGGGTGCTCATCTGGATATCGCGCGCCACCGCAACCTCCTGGCTCAAGATCGCGTTGGCGAGTAGTTCATCGGTCATGTATGAGTGTTGAATGGCGACCGCTGCCTGGGCGGCCAATGCCGGCCCCACCCATTCATCGTGTGCATCGAACTGCCCGGTGTCTGCACCAAGCCATTGCATCACACCCAGCATGGAGCCATCCGCCCCTGTAATCGGGACATTTAACAGGGAGCGGGCTTCACCGCCGGCGATATGCGTTGGATATTCAAGGAAAAGCGCGTCATGCCGGCATTCGTGTATATTGCTGATGGCATGTGTCCTCGCGCATTCGCCCGCCCAGCCTTGACCGATCCCGAGTCTTTGCGGCTCCCCGCTTGGCGGAACCACCATCACCAGTTGCCCGCTGCTTCTTTCAAGTAACCACAACACGCCGGTCTCGGCAACGATGGCAACCTTGCCGACCTCGATGATTTCGCGCAAAAGTTCCGGCATCGCCTCGGGCGCCGCCAGGCGACGCATGATATCCAGGATACGAACCAGCGACTCGCGGGTAATCTCATTGGGATGGTCGAGATAGTTCACATTTGGCACCTTATTCTTATCTTATGATAAATATAGCAAATATACGCGGGGCTCACCGGACTGACGACAAATGGCGTAAATAGTTGAGTCCTGGATGATTTGCCACCCGGGCACTCAATCTCCGGACCGGGCCATAGTGTTGGCTCGGCAGGGTCAGTTTGCCTCAATCCGCCCGGTTGAATTCAAGCGCCAGTCTTTTCAACAGCGCCAGGAGGTAATCAACCTGGTGCAGATGGGTTCGGAAATGCAAAACCGCCAGACGCAAAAAGAAATGTCCATTGACCAGGGTTGAACTTATGAAAACCTTTCCATCCGCCTGGACGGCCTCTACCAGCCGCCGGTTAAACGTGTCAGCATCACCGTTGTCAGGAACGAAACGATAGGTCACCACCGACAGTTCCGGGTACGGACCTGTCTCCCAACCAGGTGTTTTGGCCAGTTGCTCATGAAAATAACGCGCCAGCCAGATTTTTTCAGCCAGCGCTGCACGAAACGGCGCCAGTCCAAAAAGTTTTAACGGTAGCCAGAATCGCAAACCCCTGAATGGCCGGGTCAACTCCAGTGACAGTTCAGCCGGTGAATAATGTCCGGAAGTCTTTCTTGCGTCCTGCATGTAATCTGCCTGGTAGGCCTGTGACCGCGCGAGCCACTCTTCGTCCCTGACCAGCACGGCACCCGACCCATACGGGAGAAACAGCCCCTTGTGCGGATCGAGCACAACTGAATGCGCCCTGTCGAGACCGGTCAACACCTGTCTGCCTTCATCGCACAACAGGAAAAACCCACCGTAGGCGGCATCGACGTGCAACCACAGTCCATGTTGTTCAGCCACCTGTGAAATAGCCGCGATGGGGTCAACCGCCCCGGTATCGGTGGTGCCGGCCGAGGCGATGACCAGCCATGGCCGCAAACCTGCAGACTTGTCCTCCGTAATCATCCGCCGCAGGGTCTGCACGTCCATACGAAAATGCTCGTCCATCGGCACAAGCCGCTTGTTACAGTCCACCAAACCCGCCGCACGCAGGGCCTTGTCGATGCAGTGATGCGCATCCGAAGTCGTGTAGATACAGCCGTTGTCGACGTCCCGCGCACGCATGCCCATGGTTTCCCTTGCAGCGATAATCGCGGTCAGGTTCGCCATACTCCCGCCCGAAGTCAGGTCGCCACCTGCGGTTTCCGGATAACCCACCAGCGACGCCATCCACTGCACCAGTTGCCGCTCCATTTTTGCGCCGCCGGGGGATGCGAACGATACACCGGAATAGCAATTGGTGATATCGGCAAGGAAATCCCCCCAGGCCGAAGGATAGATTCCGCCGCCGGGAATATAGCCCATGTGGCCTCCGGAAGCCGGGTTGATACCGTCAGAAATGACCGCCGTTTCCAGCGTCTCCAGCAGTTCCGGGAGACCTGCCCCGGCCTCGCTGAAGACCTGTTCAAGCAATCGGCTACGGCCAGTCTCTGGCGTAAACGTTTTGCTTTCCGGCAAGCGTTGCAGAAAACGTTCGGCATAGGCGACTGCCTGTTGCGTCATTGCTTCGCGACAGGCGGCAGATGGTTCAAGCACGCAAGACGCCCGTTGGAGTTGTTGTATCTTATTCTGCATTCTGCAACCGTTGTTGGATTGTTTCTGT
The DNA here is from genome assembly GCA_041306925.1 of Lysobacterales bacterium. GTDB lineage: Bacteria > Pseudomonadota > Gammaproteobacteria > Xanthomonadales > SZUA-36 > SZUA-36. The sequence goes on along the minus strand of JBFZEL010000274.1, from coordinate 126 downwards.
CATTCGTTTCGGCATGTCTATATCATTTGGGCATTATTCCAGATTTGAATCCTGAGGGTTGTAGAATGCGCGAACCCGCGAAAAGAAACCGGCATATGACGCAGCGCCGCCGGCTGTCATGAATTT
>JBFZEL010000273.1:0-2750 GCA_041306925.1 Lysobacterales bacterium | reverse complement strand
TCCTGCTTTTCGCGTGGGCCTTCGAGATGACGCCTGAGGGTCTCAAGCGCGAGAAGGACATCGACCGCAGCCAGTCCATCACGCCACAGACCGGCAAGAAACTGAACAACACCATCCTGGTGCTGATGGCGCTGGCCATCGTTTATCTTTTATTTGATAAATTCTCAGAAAAGGGGTCAGAGCCCTTTTCTCAGGAAACCACGGCAGAAAAGGGGTCAGAGCCCTTTTCTCAGGAAACCACGGTGCAAACTGCCGAATCCGGTGATGAGAAAAGGGATCCGACCCCCATCGAAGCCAGAGAGAAAAGTGCTCTGACCCCCATCGAAGCCGCGGCCCAGGCCGAAGCCGAACCAGCCATCACCCGCCAGTCCATCGCCGTGCTGCCATTCGAAAATCGCAGCCCGGACGCCAACGACGCCTACTTTGCCGAGGGTATCCACGACGACCTTTTAACCAACCTGGCACGTATCGGCTCGCTTAAAGTTATTTCACGCACCTCGGTCGCCCAGTACAAGGATACCGAGAAAACCATCCCGAACATCGCCAGGGAACTGGGTGTCGCGACCGTCATGGAAGGCGCCGTGCAGCGCTCCGGCACCCAGGTGCGGATCAACGTGCAGTTGATCGATGCGCAGACCGACGAGCACCTGTGGGCCGAGATCTTCGACCGCGAACTGACCGCCAACAACCTGTTCGCGATCCAGAGCGAAATCTCCGAAGCCATCGCCAGTGCCCTCAAGGCCAAGCTGACAACCGGTGAACAGCAGCAGATCAATACAGTGCCGACGCAAAACCTGCTGGCCTACGAGGCCTATCTGCGTGGCAAGCAGTTGGTGGCGACGCGCAATGCAGCCAGTCTCGAACAGGCGCTGGCCGAGTTTGAGAAGGCGGTCAAACTCGACCCGCAGTTCGCACTCGCCTGGGTGGGCAAGGCGGACACGCTCATATTGCTAAGCAACTATGGCACTTTCTCAATTGAGGAAAGTCACGAACTGGCCAAGACCGCCATCGATCGCGCACTGGCAATCAACGACCGGCTTGGCGAAGCTTATGCCTCGCTTTCCCAGGTAATGGCGTACCAAAATGAATGGGGGCTCGCCGAAGCGGCGCACCTCAAATCCATCCAGCTGAGCCCCAACTATGCCACCGCCTGGCACTGGTATTCAAATGACCTCGGGCAGTTCCCATTGCGTATCGATGAATCCATGGAAATGGCGCTGAAAGCCCACGAGCTTGATCCCTATGCGGCGATCATCGGTGCAAACCTGGCCAGTAAATACGAGATCAAGGGTCTTTACTCCATGGCCGAGCGGCAAAGCCTGCGGAACATCGAACTGGACCCGGATTTCGCACCTGCACACGCCAACCTCGGGACGCTGTATAGCGCAAGTCTCGGGCAGTTTGCCAGGGCGATCCCGCATCTTGAAAAGGCCAATAGACTGGCGCCCGAAGATATTGCAGCTAAAAACGCCCGTCTGTTCATTTATGTCGAACTCGGCGACTTCGAAGCAGCGGATGCGGTACGCAAGGAAATGACCGAGTTGAGTCCGGGTCACTTCGTCACTGCATTTGCCGACGTCATTATCAATGTCTACCAATCCAACGATGCAGCGACGCGCGAGGCCATCAATTACGCCCTGCCCAAGGTGCAATCCATGACGTTTGTAGTCAACTCCCTTGCCGCAATCCAGGCTAACGCTGGCGACCTGCAACGCGCGCGCGAGATTTACCTGGCGGCAAGCCCCGGCTGGATGGTTCGCGAGCAGTGGACCGGGTTGATCAACCAATACCCGACGGACGCCTGCCTGGTCTCATGGTTGCTGCTGCGCACCGGCGATGAAGCACTGGGCCGTGGCTTGCTGGAACAGGCCTCGCGCTTCCTCGAACAGGATTTGCCCGCGGTGATGGAGCACGCCGACACCTTTGTGCCTGAAATATGCCAGGCGGCCAGGGGTGACTATGAACAGGCGCTGATTTCGATGGAGACCCAGTTAAACCACAATCACCTGTTGTTTTGGAAGTTTTTTTACCGGTTGCCAGTGTTTGATCCGGTCCGCGACGATCCCAGGTTTATCGCCATCCAGCAGGAATACGAACGCAGGATCGCGCTGCAGCGCACCGAAGTCGACGCCCTGCGTGCGGAGAACCCCCTGTGAGTTTCTTCGAGGAACTCAAACGCCGCAACGTGATCCGCGTGGGCATCGCCTACGTGATCGTCGCCTGGCTGATCCTGCAGTTTGCGGACGTGGTGCTGAACAATATCGAAGCCCCTGGCTGGGTGTTCCGGGTGATCATGCTGGTGCTCGGCATCGGCCTGCCGCTGGCATTGTTTTTTGCCTGGGCCTTCGAATTAACACCGGAGGGGCTGAAAAAGGAAAAGGACGTCGACCGCAGCGAGTCCATAGCACCGCAGACCGGCAAAAAGCTGAACAACACCATCCTGGTGCTGCTGGCACTGGCGGTTGCGTACCTGCTGTACGACAAATTCTCAGCGCCCGCACAACCGGGGTCAGACCACTTTTCTCAGCAAACAGCCAATCAAGCTACAGGTGCCAATGAGAAAAGTGCTCTGACCCCTGTCGAAGCCATCGCCCAAGCCGGCAACAAAGCCGAACCCTCCATCGCCGTACTGCCGTTCGTCAACATGAGCGCCGATCCCGAGCAGGAATACTTCTCCGACGGCATCTCCGAGGAAATCCTCAACGTGCTGGTGCGGGTCGAGGGTCTGAAGGTCGCCTCGCGCACCTCCT
>JBFZEL010000272.1:0-3701 GCA_041306925.1 Lysobacterales bacterium | reverse complement strand
GGCACGCTCTATCTTGCGCGCCTGTTGCAACAGTTTGACCAGAACGTGGAACTGGCGGCGGCCGCCTACAATGCCGGGCCAGGTGCAGTGCTTGAATACGGTGGTGTCCCGCCTTACCAGGAAACCCGGGAATACGTCCGCCGGATCAAGATCCTTCACCGCCGCTACCAGTCATCTGAAAGCTAGTACCGAAAACCCGCCTGCTTGACCGCGTCCAACTCGTTCAATGCCGCGAGCAATTCCTCGCAGGGCTTAACTCTCCAGTCATTTCCCAGTTCCAGCGTGACCTTGGCGCGCTGGTTCCGGTAATGAATATAGACCGGTGATGAACCCTGGCTGTAAGGGCGGAAAGTGGACGCCAGCAGCTTGCATAGACCACCGTCGGGCCCGGCTACCGAGATATTGACGCCCTTGGCAAAACGCGCCTTGGCATCCGCCAGCGACATGATGTGATCCGCGCTGATCTTGTAACCACCGGTAAAGTCATCGGCAGCCACCTGGCCCTGTATCACGACGACGGCATCCTTGACCATCAGGTCCGCATAGCTGGCATAGACCTCGTTGGATAAAAACGCATCTATACGGCCGGTATGATCATCGACTGCGATGTAATGACCGCGTGGCGTGCGGCGAACCAGCGAGGTCACCAATGCCGCCAGGGTCATGTTGACGCCGCGGCGGTGCTTGTTGTCCCTGGGTACCCGTGCGTGCACTTCGGCAAGTACGCAGGTGGTAAAACTCCTGACGTCCCTGTGATGAACCTTGACCGGGTGGCCGGTCAGGTACAGACCGAGTGACTCCTTTTCGGCCTGGAGTCTCTGCAGTTCTGGCCAGGGTTTGACCATGGACAATTCCGTTGAATGGCTGGTCACGACGGGTTTCAGCGTGCCGAACAGGTCTGTCTGGCCGGCTTCATGGTCACGCTGGATCTGTTCGGCGGCTTGCATGCAGCGCGGCAGGTCGTGCCAAAGCCTCGCGCGGTTGCCCTCGGGATCGAGCGCGTCCAACGCACCGGAGCGAACCAGGGTCTCCATGGCGCGCTTATTGGTCTTTCTCAGATCCGTCCGGTTGCAAAAATCATCCAGGCTCTTAAACGGGCCATTGGCGAGACGTTCCTGTTCAATCGACTCGATCGCGGCATTGCCGAGACCTTTTATCGCCCCCAGTCCGTAGCTGATGGAGCGTTGATCCGTCATCCTGAAGGCGTACGAGGAATGGTTGATAGCCGGTGGCAGGATGGCGAGCCACATTTTGCTGCACTCGCTGATGAATGCCGCGATCTTATCGGTGTTATCCATGTCGGCCGACAATACGGCGGCCATGAAGGCGGCCGGGTAGTGCGCTTTCAACCACGCCGTATGATAGGCAATCAGCGCGTAGCCGGCCGAGTGTGACTTGTTGAAGCCGTAACCGGCAAAAGTCTCCATCTGGTCAAAAATATAATTGGCCAGTTCGTCGCTGACGCCGCGCCGGGAGGCGCCATCGACAAACACCAGGCGCTGCTTGGCCATCTCGGAGGCTTTCTTCTTACCCATCGCACGGCGCAGGATATCGGCGTCACCGAGCGAATAGCCTGCCAGCACCTGCGCGATCTGCATGACCTGTTCCTGGTAGAGGATCACACCGTAGGTCGGTTTCAGGATCGCTTCGAGGTCGGCATGCGGGTAGCTGACGATCGAGCGGCCATGTTTGCGGTCGACGTAATCCCCGACCATGCCCGACTCGAGCGGGCCGGGCCGGTAGAGCGCCACCAGTGCAATGATCTCGTTGAAACTGTCCGGTTGCAGCTTGAGGATCAGGTCCCTGATACCGTTCGATTCAAGCTGAAATACCGCGGCCGTCTTGCAGTCCTGTAACAGGCGGAATGTTGCCGGGTCGTCCAGCGGCAAGTCTTCAAGCAGGATCGGAGCCTCGCCCTGGCCGGCGCGTTGCCGATTGATGGCTTTGAGGGTCCAGTCAATGATGGTCAGCGTTTTCAGACCGAGAAAGTCGAATTTGACCAGGCCGATGGTCTCAACGTCATCCTTGTCAAACTGCGTGACCACACCACCGCCACCGGCTTCACAGAACAGCGGGGTGAAATCGGTTAACGCGGATGGTGCGATGACCACCCCGCCTGCGTGTTTGCCCGCATTCCGGGTGAGGCCCTCGAGTGACATCGCCAGGTCCAGCAGGGCCCGGGTCTCTTCCTCTTCTGCATAGCGTTTTTTGAGATCGGGTTCCTGCTCCATCGCGGCCTTGAGCGTAATTCCGACCTCCGCGGGTATCAGCTTGGCGATGCTGTCCACGAACGCGTAACCGTGCCCCAGCACCCTGCCGCAGTCACGCACGGCAGCCTTGGCCGCCATGGTGCCGAAGGTGATGATCTGGCTGACCTGTTCGCGACCATAGGTTTCGGCCACGTAATCTATGACCAGGTCGCGTTTATCCATGCAGAAATCGACATCGAAATCAGGCATGGAAATACGTTCGGGGTTGAGGAAACGTTCGAACAGCAGGTCATATTGCAGCGGATCGATATCGGTGATCTCGAGAGCGTAGGCGACCAGTGAACCGGCGCCTGAACCACGCCCGGGACCCACCGGGATGTCATTGGTTTTGGCCCAGCGGATAAAATCCGCAACGATCAGGAAATAGCCCGGGAAGCCCATCCCGTTGATGACCTTGAGTTCGAGTTCGAGACGCTCGCGGTAATCATCATCGGTAAACGCTTGCGCGGTGCCGTGTTTGTTCAGGCGCTTGGCCAGACCTTTCAGGGAGGCCTGCTTCAGGAACTCTTCGGCACTTTCGCCGTCGGGTGTCGGGAAGGCTGGCAGGAAGTATTTGCCGAATTGCAGTTCCAGGTTACAGCGTTTTGCCAGTTCGGCTGCATTTTCCAGGGCTTCCGGCAGGTCGGCGAACAGGCTGGCCATCACCTCAGGCCCCTTCAGGTACTGTTCCTCCGAATAGCGGACTTCCCGGCGCCGGTCAGACAACATGCGGCCATCGTGGATGCACACACGAGCATCATGCGCGGAGAAATCACTGCGCTCAAGGAAGCGCACGTCGTTGCTGGCAACCACCGGCAGACCCAGTTCCGCGGCCAGGTGCAGCGCATGTCTTTCGTAACGCGGTTCCTGCTCGCGTCCGGTGCGCTGGATCTCGAGATAAAAACGCTCGGGAAAGTCCTTCATCCAGCCTTGGGCCAGGTGCCGTGCCCTGTTCGGATGCCCGTTGACGAGGGCGTGGCCGACATCGCCTTCGCGACCGGACAGGGCGATCAGACCCGCCGACCGCTCCGCTATCCATTCGCGCCGGAGGTAGGGAATTCCGTGGTGCTGCCCCTCCTGGTAGCCCCGGCTGAGCAACCGGCACAGGTTCAGGTAACCCTGGTTGTCCTGGCACAGCAGCACCAGGCGGCTGGCGTGATCGGGGTCGTCAGCATGGCTGACCAGCACGTCCGCACCGGCGATCGGCTTGATGCCCGCGGCCACGGCCTCGCGGTAGAACTTGACCAGTCCGAACATGTTGAACTGATCCGTCAAGGCCACCGCCGGCATGCCCAGTTCTTTGACACGTTCGATCAGTTGTTGCAAACGCAGCGTACTGTCTACCAGTGAAAATTCAGAATGCAGGTGCAGGTGGACAAAGGTTTGTGGCATGTAATGTATTGCTTTGTTGAAGGTTGGAATCCTGTTTTTATTATGACCGTGCAGGGGTGG
>JBFZEL010000271.1:0-4871 GCA_041306925.1 Lysobacterales bacterium | reverse complement strand
TGGCGCCCGGTCGGGGCCAGCCTGGAGCAACGCCGCCCGCCGGAAGTGGCGGGCGGCACTGCGATAGGATCAGTCGAGGAACTCGCAGCGACCGATCTGCGCGCCCTGGCGGACGCGGTTGACCATACCACCCGGGAAGCCGACCTGGATCGACTTGCCCTTATGGCAGACATAGGCCTGTGGCATTTCCACGTAAAACGACAGCGGATAGCCCGGCCCTGGTTGGCCGACCATTTCACGGCCCGATCCACTGATCGACAGCGGCTGGGCGAAATCCCAGTTGGACGCTTCGATCACACCCTGGACGCGGAAGAAATCGTTCCAGGTCATCCAGCCGATACCCTCGATCCACAGCGCACCTGCGAAGCCAGTGAAGAAACCACCGGCCCGGCCGATCAGCACGGTTCCGTCATCGGTCATGTCGGTGACGGTCACCGGTACCGGTCCCAGTAACTCATTAATCACTTCGGCGCCGTCTACCTCGCAGGAGGGGCCGAACCAGGACTGGTACGGAACATCGTCACACCAGGCCAGGCCGCCGATGTCCTGCACCGAACCGTCGCCCGTGGCGTTCCATAGCAGCACACCGGCGGGACTGATCCCGGTCATGGCGACACGACTGCCGTCATAGTTCGCGGCAGTGGCCTCGTAGGCGCCGAATTTCGCGGTGAGATCGATGATTTTGCCCTCGTCGATCCAGGCCACGGCGCCACTGAAGCCGGTTCTGCCGAGCACCACCCGGCCATTGCCGGAAATGGCGTCAGCGCGGATGAACTGGGTGTTGTTCCAGTCGATCGACCCGGTATCCAGCAGGCGCATACCCTTACCTTCGGTCCAGATGAAGCCGGACATTTCGCCGGTGAATGAACTTTGGCAGTCGCCGTCGCCGTCGAGGTCGACACCAGCCAATCCGACCACGGTCTTGCCGCTCTGGCTGATTGCCCAGGGCGTAGCCGCGGAAATCCCGCTCTCGCCGCCCAGTCCGCAGCTGTTACCGTTCAGGTCGCCGATCGGGATGATGCGGCTGCTGGTCCAGATCGCGGCCTCGAGAATACCGTTACCATCGGGGTCAGTTTCCACGATGGTGCGCAGGCCGTTGCGGTCGATGGCCGCGCCGACAGCCGGCGCGATGTATTCCGGCGGCAGCACGGTAAAGCCACGGCTGGCATTCCACAAAAACGATGTGGATTGCAGACCGCCGCCGACAGTGCGGCCGTTCTTCGACAGGCTGGTGGCGAAAGCGTCTACCAACGGCCTGAACGTGATGCCGCGATCGAAGCCATTGAAGATGATATCAGCCTGAGCCGTCTGTCCGGCCGCGGCGACGATCGGGGTGTAATCACAGGCCTGGTCGCTGACCGGATCGCTGCTTTCATTCGCGTTCCAGTACTCCGCCTGGGAAACCATGAACTGCGGGGTGGTCGGGTAACCGCCCCTCACAATTTCCTCGATATAGACGGCATAACTCTCACCCGGGGTCAGGTTATTGATCCGGAAGCGGCCATCGGGACCGAGTTGGCCCTGGGTCGATGCCCCGGTCATGCCGGAAATGGCATCATTCAGCGGATCGTTGACATTGCGGGCGATAACGTTGATACCGCTGTACTCGGTGCTGCTGTCCTTCAGGTACAGGGTGCCCTCGATGCTGCCCCGCGAACTGAAGTAGTCCGGCGTCGGGTACAGGTCGGAGATGGCCGCCGCGTCGTCAGGGTTGTTCAGGATGCCCTGCTGTTGGCCGGCTTCGCTGTAGACGTCGATGAAGGGGAACATGACCTCGGTGATGGCGGGATCAGCGATCACGACGCCGGATGGCGGGTCCCAATCGTTCGGGCTGACTACCGGATCGACGCAACCAGGCACGCCCGGATACAGCGGACTGTAGCCATAGCTGAGCTGCGCCAGGTGCCCATTGGTCTGGGAATGCGACAGGTTGATGGAATGTCCGAACTCGTGGGTGAACACGCCCGAGTAGAAATTGGCTTCGGGGTCCCAACTCCCCACCGTCCAGCCGTTCAGGATGATCTTGGCTTCGAGGATCTTGCTGCCATCGGCGAACTCGGGGAAGGCGATGCCCAGCACGTCCCAACGGGAGATGCCGAAGATCTCTTCCAGGATGGTGCCGTCGGTGTCGTAAAGCACCCAGATGCCGTCGCCCCGCCGCTGGCCAATGAACTCGGCGGCATTGGCGCCGGTCACGTCGGCGGTGCCGGTCTGGCTTTCAATGGTGCCGGCTACCTGGGCCGCGAAGGTCGAGGTGGCAACTCCACTCCACTGAGCCGCGGCATTCTGAACCAGTTCGTTGGCCCGCTCGATGGTAATGAATGGTGTCTCACCGTCAAAATCAAAAGTGAAGGCTTCACCGCCGTCGGTCCAGACCGGGATCGGGTCACCGCTGGTATCCCAGCGCAAGGGCACGGGCGGGTTGTCTTCGGTCAGGTAGAGTGGGCCGGCGGCCTGCAACATGCCTGCCGCGCCGGTCATAAACATTGCGATCCCCGCAATGCTTTTCCTGGTTAAGGTTTTCATCAGCGCATCTCCCCCTGCTCAACCCATTTTTCGTCAACCGCGCGGCGGATCAGATCCATGAAAGCGGTCGCGTCGGCCGGTCCGCCCTGTTTCAGCAGGTTGTGCTGGGCATTGGTCAGGTCCGGTACATTGATTGCAACACCGTCAAACAGGCCTTGATTATCAAACTGGTTGACGTACTTGCCGCCGTGCAGGGCGAACTTGCCCTGGGCCAGGCCGGTAGTGCTCTGCATGCCGGTCTTGGCCGCTGGCTTGTGCAGGAAAGCGACCACGATTTCGCCTTCCTGCCAGCGGGCAAAGCCCACCGGAGACAGGCCCAGGTAGCGGGTGCCGTCATCCAGGGTGCGCGGCGCAAGCAGGCCGAACTGGCGGAAGGTATAGGTGGACTGCGCCGGGTCGGCCCCCTTGGGCGCTCCGCTCACGGCGATGGTCACCTCGGTGAACGGAATTCCGTTTTTGGCGAATCCGTCAGTGACTTTTGTCACCTGCCCGGAAATGATTATTTCCGAACCGGAAATGAGTTTGGTCAGATTCTGCTGCACGAGTTGCGTTGCCTGTGCTGGCATGATGGCCAGCCACAGGAGCAGCGTCGTGAACGGACCCGCGAGACGGGCTGGACGATAGAATTTCATCATAAGTGTTTGTCCTGAGTATTGGGTGATAATCAAAGGCTCAAAGCCGAGCCTGGCGGTAAAGCATAGCCGAGTGGGCAAGGGGCTGCCATCGGGGAATCCCCTAATTAGTGATACAGGGAAATCAGTCCCGCCCGGATGGAAAAATGCACCAGCCCCGCAATGTTGTAGATTCCGAGGCGCTGCATGAGCTGCGCGCGGTGCGTTTCGACGGTCTTGACACTCAGGTGGATTCCTTCGGCAATCGCGCGTGTGCCCATCCCTTCCGCAACCATCTGCAGAATCTGGCGCTGACGCAGGGTCAATAGATCCAGCGCACTGGTGCTGTTCTGGAGTTCGTTGCGAAATCGCTGCACGACCTCTTCATCCAGCTGCTGACTGATGTAGGTCTGCCCGGCAAAAGCCGCCGCCAGGGCCAGCACGAGTTCTTCTATTGCCGATTCCTTGAGCACATAGCCAACGGCCCCGGCATTGAGTGCACGGGCGACGCACTCGGGAGCCGAACGCGTCGAAAGAACCACCGCGAGTGGCGAATCAGGCAGCTTGGCCAGCCGGGACAGTACATCGAGGCCGTTGAGTTTTGGCAGGGAAATGTTAAGCAACACCAGGTCCGGGCACAGCTCTTGCACCAGTTTCAGCGTGGCCACACCATCGCTGGCCTCACCCACCACCTCGTAGCCCGTTATGGCTTCAAGCAGCGAGCGCACGCCGGCCCGGAGTATTGCATTGTCGTCCACCAGCAGAATCCTGGGCCCGGTTTTCATCGCTGCACCCGTGCCGCCACGATGATTCACCACGGCTTCTACGGGCCTGACCTGCCCGGTCTCTGTCACGTTCATGATTTTATTGTTATCCTGGCTTTTAATCGGCGCATTCGACAGTAAATACACAACGAGGTTCACATGGCTCGTTTTGCGCAGATTTCTCTGCTTGATTTGATCTCGGTTCAGGATTTTTCGGCCGGGATGGTTTACGGTGGGGTTTGACCTTACTCAGTCCCGAACACTCATCATTGATCAAGTTGTGCATAGATCTGGCTGAAAACCTGTTAAGAAGAGCCATTCAATACTTTGGTGTTTCTGCCAATATCGTGTATAAACCACCTATACGCCTGAAGGTCGGCGGTGTCTTTGATGATGACCTGATTGACGCCTATTTCGAACTCAAGATGGAGGCGGTCACGCGTTTCAGCATGTCGACCCATCCTGTTGAGTTTGATATGTATTATTCTATATATAAAAGGAGCTGTCGGCCGGCAGTTCCAGGGAAGCCGGTACGCCCTGCGGGTAGCGGAGTGTATACGGCCGGTATCGAAATGGAGTCTGACGATGAAACTGATTACTAACGTACTGCTTCTCACGATCATGTTGGCGTTTTCGCTGGCCCTGGCAACCAGTCCGCTGCTGGCGCAGGTATACAAAGTTGTCGATAAGGATGGCAATGTCACCTTTACTGACATACCGCCGGGGGATGGCTCCCCACCAGTGGACCTGGCACCCATCAGCGTGGTTGAAACACCGGTTCAACAGCAAACTGCCCAGGAGGCAGCAGCTGCAGGGGCCGATGTTGCAGATACGGCACCAATGGAACTGACGCTCAGGGAATTGCGTCGGACTTACAGGGATTTTGCAATTGTTTCACCTCAGCCTGAAGAATCTGTCTGGTCACCGGACGGTCCTGTTTCAATTGCCTGGAGGACAAGCGCAGATTTAC
>JBFZEL010000270.1:0-6793 GCA_041306925.1 Lysobacterales bacterium | reverse complement strand
AGGCCACCACCCTCAAGGCAGTGCGTTCACTGAGCGGTATGTTCCAGAAACCGCTCATGTCGTAACCGACCTCACCGCTCTTGACGGTATTCACTTCGAGGTCATAGCCGCCGGTGGAAATACCGATCTCCGGTTTGTTGGTAATGATACGGATGGTGCCCGACTGGCTGCCCTGGCCGTAGAGGGTGCCCTGCGGGCCGGCCAGAGTTTCAACCCGGGCGATATCGTACATATAGATATCCAGCACCTGGTTGATCGTGGTCACCGGTTGTTCGTCGAGGTAGTAACCGACACTGGGCATCGAGGCGGAATGGTTGCCATCGCCGCCGGAGGCGATACCACGCATGTAGACCTGGCCGAAACCGGGGCCGCCGGGTCCACCGCCCGCGGAGTACGAAACCGTCGGCAGGAAGGCGATGAAATCCTCGAAGCCGCGTGCGTTCAGGTTTTCAATCTGCTGGTTGCCGAGCACCTGGATGGAAACGGCCACGTCCTGCAGGTTCTCCTCGCGTTTTTGGGCCGTCACGATCACTTCTTCGAGTTCAGACTTCTCAGCGTCCTGCGCGTATACCGGCAGCACCACCGTTGCGGCGACGACGGACCCCAGCAAGGCCAGGGAAATGGATTGGGTTAATGGATTCCGGTGTAATTTCTTCATCTGGATCTCCTGTTCAGGATTTGTGAGTGCGGTCCCCACAGACCGGTTTTTTTATTCTCAAGCCCAACCGGGCCCGTGACAATCTTGGTACGAGGTGCCAATAATTCGTGTGATTCGATATTAAGTCAAGTGATTAGACCAAAGTCGATAAGACTTTAGTCCAAGCCGCCGGCAGAAAACGATCCCTTGCGACCTGTAATTGTGGATAATATCGTGCATGGCAACGACCGATCAAACCGCTAAAGGCGATCTGCAGACCGCGCTCGGCAACGCGGTCGAATTGCTCCGCCGTGACCCCGCGCTGGCCCGCGAACAGGCGGAAGAAATCCTCAGGGTTTACCCCGACACAGCGAAGGCAAAACGCATCCTGGCCAGCGCCTTGCGTATGCAGAAGCAACCGCTGCGCGCGCTCGAGATCCTGACGCCGATGCTCGCGGTGTTCCGCGATTCGCCCGAATTCCTGCATGAAATTGCCCAGTGTTATGGCGCCGTAGGCCGCAGTGACGAGGCGATCGAAGCATTGCGCAGGGCTGTCACACTGGACCCGAAACACGCCCCCGCCTGGCAAAGCCTCGGTCACCAGTTGAAGGTCAGCGGTGACGAGCGCGGCAGCCAGTCCGCGTTCGAGCAGCATTTTGCGCTCTCCACACAGCACCCGGAACTGGTTGACGCCGTGAAACTGCTGCGTGAGGGCAAACTGGGCAAGGCCGAACGCATCGTCCGCGAACTGCTCAAGGAATATCCGACCGACGTGTCCGCGATCCGTGTGCTGGCGGATATCGGCATCAAGCTCGGACGATTCCAGGATGCCGGGAACCTGCTGGAGCGCTGTCTGCAACTCGCCCCCGATTTTCACGCGGCACGGCATGCTTACGCGCTGGCCCTGATACGCCTGCAAAAACCGGAGGCCGCCCTGGTCGAAGCCGAAAGGTTGCTCGCACTGGAACCGGGCAATCCCAATTTTCTGACCCTCAAGGCGTCCATCCTGGTCCGTATAGGCAACCATCAAGAAGCCCTCGCAATCTACGCCCAGGTATTGCAGGACTATCCCAACCAGGGACGGGCCCAGATGAGCTACGGCCATACGCTAAAAACCGTCGGCAGGCTGGAGGAGTCGATCGAGGCCTACCGGAAGTGCATCCGCCTGAGCCCCGAGGTCGGCGAAGCGTATTGGAGCCTCGCGAACCTGAAGACCTTCAGGTTCAGCGATGAAGATATCGAGAACATGCGCAAGCAGGTGACGGTTGAAGGCGGCGACGCGGACGACCAGTCGCACCTCGCCTTCGCCCTGGGCAAGGCCCTGGAGGACCGCGGCGAGTTTGATGAGTCCTTCCGCTTCTACCGGCGCGGCAACGCCATCCGGCGGATCGAGCACAAGCACAATCCACAGGTTAACGTGCTCGATTCGGTGCGCCAGGTCAGGACCTTCGACAGGGCATTCTTCGAGCAGCGCAAAGGCTGGGGCTGCCAGTCGGCTGAGCCGATTTTTATCGTCGGCCTGCCACGCGCCGGTTCGACCCTGCTGGAACAGATCCTGGCCAGCCATTCACAGGTCGAAGGCACCACGGAACTGCAGGACATCATCGCAATATCGAGAAAACTGGGTGGCAGGACACGCGAACATCCCGCCGGCAAGTACCCGGAAGTGCTCGCGCAAATGCCGGCGGAGGAATTTCGTGAACTGGGCGAAAGCTACCTCGAGACCACCCGCATCCAGCGCACCGGCAAACCGTTCTTCATCGACAAGATGCCAAATAATTTCCGCCACATCGGCCTGATCCACCTGATCCTGCCCAACAGCAGGATCATCGACGCGCGACGCCATCCGATGGGCGGCTGTTTTTCCGGCTTCAAGCAATTGTTCGCGCATGGCCAGACCTTCACCTATGGACTGGAAGACATCGGCAAGTACTACCGCGACTATGTCAGGCTGATGGACCACTGGGACGCCGTGCTGCCTGGCCGCGTCCACCGCGTGCAGTACGAGGAGATGGTCGCCGACACCGACAACCAGATCCGCGCGCTGCTGGATTACTGCGGACTGGAATTCGAAGAACAGTGCCTGCGGTTCTACGAGACCGAACGGGCCGTACGCACCCCCAGTTCCGAGCAGGTGCGCAAGCCGATCTACACGGAGAGCATGGAGCAGTGGCGCAATTACGAAGCGCACTTGGGGCCCCTCAAGGAAGCCCTTGGGCCCGAGATCAGGGAACGTTACTCCATCGAGCTTTGATCCGGTTCCATGGCGATTCAGCACGCGGGTGGTGAAAATGCGTAAATTGCTGCTATACGGTGGCCTTGCGCTGTTTGCTTGCGGCCTGTCCGCGGGCGGTGTCGCTGTGGCGGACGAACACGATCCCGCTGGTCTGAAGATTCTCGTCTACGGTGCTTCCGGCAAACTCGGCACGCACCTCATCGACGAGGCATTGATGCGCGGCCACCAGGTGACAGCGGTGTCACGTGACCCTGCCAGCATCACCCGCAGCGATCCGCACCTGGCAGTGGTCAAAGGCAATATCCTGGATCCGGAAAGTGTTGCCAGCCTGGTGGCGGGCCAGGATGTCGTCATCATTGCCGTGCGGGGCGTCATCGGCAAATCCAAAAATCCGCAAGACAGTGTCGCCTTAAGCGGCGTCGAAAAAGTCGTCGATGCGCTGCGTGCCGGGGGTGATGGCGCTGCCCGCTTGATCCATGTCGGTGGTTCCGGTTCACTTGAAGTCGCACCGGGTAAGCGCTATGCCGATAGCCTGCCGGATATATTCATCCCCCGCAAGCTGCAAACCGAGATCGCCGGGCAGGTGGCGGCACTGGAATACCTGCGGTCGATAAGCGATGTCGACTGGAGCTATGCGACACCACCCAAAAACTTCACCAACGGCAAACGTACCGGCATCTACAGGCTGGGCGGTGACCAGTTACTCGAAGACGACAGGGGCAGGAGCAGGGTTTCACGCGCGGATTTCGCCGTCGCGCTGATCGACGAGGCAGAGACAGCAGCACATTCCCGGCAGCGCTTCTCGGTCGCGTACTGATACAACAAGGGGTCTACAACAAGGGGTCAGGTTGAATTAAATCGCGCGACCTGAATAGGGTTAATTTGATTTCTGGCTGCGATTTAATTCAACCTGACCCCTTTCGCCCTTTGAGCACGGCCTGTTGTTCCCACCGGGCCGTGGTTTTGAGAAAGTGTGACATACCGCCCCTGAAGGGATTGTTGACCCACAGCGACACACCAAAAAAATCGAACCAGGCCTCCTGTGTCACACGCGTAGCGGCAGCCACTGCCTCCAGCTTGATCGTGCCGAAATGGAATTCCTGACCGCACTCCTGCGGGTTCAGCAACACGTACTCGAGCAGGTGCTGTTCCGGGAACACGGTGGTCTTCCACCTGAACACAAGTCCGGGCTTGTTGTAATAGACGGTTTCGGTGACGGCCTCATCGCCGTCCCGGCTGACAAGCCGGTGGGCTTTTATCAACTTGTTGCTCAGCAGAACCTTGCTGGCAAAATCGGTCTTGAAATCCCAGGTTGCCCCGAGCGGCGCGTTGACCGTGTACACCAACCGGTACCCCCGGCCATCCGCCTGCTTCGGCTTCAGCGTGACAATGACCGGTTCGCTGTCCGGATAGGCCCCATCCGCCGGTCCGGACGCAGGCGCTGCGGACGGCATAGCGCCCGCCGCAATGGACATTGCAGCAACGATAACGCCAATTCCAGTCCGGAACATGTTCCTCCGCACCCTGCTCCCCGTCAAAGCCCGGAGTATAGACATCGCCCCTGCCGGCGGGCAACCGTTCTATGCC
Organism: Lysobacterales bacterium; assembly: GCA_041306925.1. Classification (GTDB taxonomy): domain Bacteria; phylum Pseudomonadota; class Gammaproteobacteria; order Xanthomonadales; family SZUA-36; genus SZUA-36. The sequence goes on along the minus strand of JBFZEL010000270.1, from coordinate 2,333 downwards.
TGGCATGTTTACCGGATCAGCAGCTATGCAGCCGCGGCGGTGCGTTGTATTCTTGGCGGCACTGCCTGACAGGAGACCCCCATGAAGCAACTTTCCCTGATCGCTTTTCTGTGCCTTGCGTGCTGCCCTGCTGTGGCCGATTTTCAATTGACAGACCCTGCGGCGGGCTACGAACAGAAGACCCTCACTATCGACGCCGGCGCAACCGGCGATTTCGCGGTCGAGGGCGCCGGCGTCAAAACCTGTGGTGATTACCTTGTCGACAGAAAAGAACAGGGTGCGCCGCATTTCATCAACCTGAACTGGGCAAAAGGATTCGTGACCGGGGTCAATTACATGCGCATGGAAGAACAGCACGGTTCACGTCTCGGGGCCGGCCTCGACCTGGATGCGCTGACGCTCTACATCGACAATTACTGCAACGCTCATGCGGACGCCACGCTGTCTGACGCGAGCGTCGCGCTGGTCAACGAACTGATGAATTGAACCTCAGGACTGCAGGAAAACCCCTGGCGGAAGTTCGATCTCGACGCAGATGGGCAGGTGGTCGGAATGGGTGTGCTCCAGCACCCGGGTTTGCTTCAGTTGCAGTGATTCCGAAAGCAGGATGTGATCGTACTTGCGCCTGGGCCGCCAACTGGGGAAGGTGTTCAGGGCTTCGACCGGCAAGCGCAGGTGCGTATTGGCCACCAGGCTGCCCAGTTCCCCGGAATCCGCACCGCAATTGAAATCGCCCATCACCACCAGCAGTGAATACTCCTTGACCAGTTCACTGATATAACCCAACTGCAGCCTGCGGGCACGTTTACCGAGGGCCAGGTGCATGATGCAGATGAGCAGCGACTCCTGGTTGGTCTGCAACTCCACCAGCATGGCCCCGCGCCCTCTTAAGCCTGGCAACTTGTGTTCATCAACGGTATGCGGCCGGATCCGGCTCAAAACACCGTTGCTGTGCTGGGCAATTTTACCCAGGCTGCGGTTGACCTGGCGGTACCAGTACGGGAAGCGTGCGCGGTGCGCGAGGTATTCGGTCTGGTCGAGAAAACCGCTGCGCAGACTGCCGGAATCCACTTCCTGCAGACCAACGATGTCATAGTTCTGGACCAGGTCGGCGATCCGGTTGAGGTTGGCAACCCGTTCCTTCAACGGCAGCAGGTGCTTCCAGCTCTTGGTGACATATTCATGAAAATCCGCGGTGTGGACGCCGGTCTGTATATTGAAGCTGAGCAGGCTCAGCGTGTTACGCGCCGCCCGCGGAAGCGGGTCTGTGATACTGGTTAGTTCCCTGGTTTCCATGTCTTAGCTGATAACTACCCTCTGCATCTTAGACAGCGTGGCGGTCCATATCTACGCCGCGGACAACACGCACATTACCCCGGACCCAGCAAGGTAGCCAGGCATTGCTCGACGATGTCGATGCCCTCTTCGGCCAGTTCGTCTGAAATGGTCAGCGCCGGCAGGAAGCGGATGACATTGCCACGGGTTCCGCAACTCAACAGGATCAACCCGTTTTGCCATGCGCTGTTCACCAGGTCCCTGGTCAGGTCCGGGTCGGGCTGGTCTGCCTGGCCGTTTTTCACCAGTTCCATGGCGACCATGGCGCCACGTTTGGCACGGACATCACCGATGACAGCGGGAAACTTCGCCTGCATGCGGGACAGCCGGTTGGCAAATAAAACACCGATGCGGTTGGCCCGCTCCAGCAGCTTTTCGCCGGCGATGATGTCGATGACGGCCAGCGCAGCGGCGCAGCCAAGCGGTGAACCGGCATACGTGCCACCCAGCCCTCCGGGTAACGGCGCATCCATGATGGCCGCTTTACCCACCACCGCCGCCAGCGGAAAACCGCCGGCCACACCCTTGGCAACCGTCATCAGGTCGGGTTCAATCCCCGCGTATTCACAGGCGAAGAACTTGCCGGTACGGGCGAAGCCGGATTGGATTTCATCGGCGATCAGGACGATGCCGTGTGCATCGCACAATTGACGCAATGCCCGCAGGAATTCGTCCGGGGCCGGGTAGAACCCACCCTCACCCTGCACGGGCTCAACGATGATCGCCGCCACATCGGTCGGCGCGATGTCCGCCTTGAACAGCTTGTCCAGTGCGTCCAGCGAGTCCTGTGTGCTTATGCCGTGGTACCCGACCGGAAACGGGGCATGGTAAATCTCGCCGGGGAACGGGCCAAACAGGTTTTTATACGGCGTGACCTTGCCGGTCAGACCCATGGCCAGCAGGGTCCGGCCGTGGAAGCCGCCGTAGAACGCGATCACACCCCTGCGCCTGGTATGTGCGCGGGCGATTTTCACGGAATTTTCGACCGCCTCGGCGCC
>JBFZEL010000269.1:0-4036 GCA_041306925.1 Lysobacterales bacterium | reverse complement strand
CGGGCTGACATAACCAAAGCCGCGTTTGGTGCTGGCCATGCGCGCGCCGATCAGCCACTTGGTGGAATGCGGGTCGACCGTGCCGCCGAGGTAGGCGCTCGGTTCAAATTCCGAGTCGACTTCGCGGATCTTCGCAACCACGTGGCGCGCCTCGACCAGGCTGTCGCCGCCCCAGGGGGTTTCTTCGTAGTTATCATAGGAGGCGATGGGCTGGCCGTTGGCATAGAAGTCGAAGTCACCGGTCAGGCTCGGGCTGCGGAACAATATGAACACCACCGTGTGCACGATATCCGGGTGCTCAAGCGCCCACCGCATGGTGTCCTTGACCTGCTCCAGCGTATTGACGCTGACGGTCTGGTTGAATGAACAGGTCAGGCCGCCGGCTTCGGCCACCATTTTGGCAAACTTGGTGCGCAACTGGTTGTGGTCAGCCTCGGTGTCGGCTTTTGAATCCTTCCTGACCTGGGTGGTGTCGATGTGAAAAGTGAAGCCGGAGGCGCCCGCTTCCTTGAGCTTGAGCAGCAGTTTCCTGCTCAGCGCCAGGCCGTTGGTGTTGACGATCGGTTTCCAGCCGCCCTCGCGGACCATGCGCACGATCTCCACGATCTGCGGGTGCATCAGCGGGTCGCCGCCCGCAAGGCTCATGCAGTCGCTCTTGCGCAGGCTTTTGAATACCGCCAGTTCAGCGGCGATCTGCTCGAGTGATTTGTGGTTGTCGACGTGGGGCCGGTAGCAGCCTGCGCAGGCCAGGTTGCAGGCATCGGTCACTTCCAGCCACGAGATACCGTTGTCGTTCAAGGTCCAGGGTAACCGGTAGTATTGTTGCGGTGTCAGCGCCGGGGCTTCCGGCATTGGGTCGGTGCGTATCCTGAGCGTATCCGGGTGCGTTTCAACGGCTGCTGTATTCATGCTCTGACCTCTGCTCCAAATGCTGGTATCGGCTTGACGGACATGCAAGAAGACTGGTCACGCGTCTTGCGTGCACGTCATTGCAATATCCTGTTGCCGGTTTTGCATTATGGTTTAAACAAGACTGGGAGCAATGATATAGGTCAAGTTCTTGACGCAGTACCCTGGCGCTATAAGGCGAGCGGTCCATGATATTCCCTCTTCGATCTGCTTTGGAACTGACCTAAATCACCACACCCGGAAAACATTGCGTTTATCGTTTACCCCTGCGTTAATTTCAATAATCGATTGGATTGATGGACGGAGATGAGGCATGACCCCCAAAAAAACCCCGCAAAAATACGTTTACCTGTTTGGCGAAGTTGAAGAAGTGCTGACCCGCGTGGGCGGCGACTGGGGGGCCATGCGCGCATTGCTGGGCGGCAAGGGTGTCAACCTGTTTGACGCCACCAGCCTGGGCATACCGGTACCGCCAGGGTTCACGGTGACAACGGCGGCGTGCAACGATTTCCTGGCGGCTGGGCAGAAGTTTCCGAACGGTATGTGGAACCAGGCGCTGGCGGCCGTCACCGAACTGGAAAAGATCACCGGCAAGCGTTTTGGCAAGCCGGAAAACCCGCTGCTGGTATCCTGCCGTTCCGGCGCCAAGTTTTCGATGCCGGGCATGATGGATACGATCCTCAACATCGGCATGAACGACGAAATTGCGGCGAGCATGGCGCGCCTGACCAAACGCCCGCGTTTTGCCTACGATCTTTACCGGCGACTGGTGCAGATGTTCGGCAGCGTGGTGATGGGCGTACCGGACGAGGTCTTCGAGGCTGTGATCACCGCGCAGCGGCGCGAGTCGCAAGTGGTGAACGATGCCGAACTCGATGCCGATGCCTGGCAGGCCGTGACGGCGCGGTTCAGGGAAATAATCCAGAGCTATACCGGCCGGGAATTCCCGGCCGATCCTTTTGAGCAGTTACAGCAGGCCACCGAGGCCGTGTTCAGGTCATGGAACGGCAAACGCGCCATCGACTACCGCAACGCGGCGGATATCCCGCACGACCTCGGGACGGCGGTCACCATCCAGACGATGGTGTTCGGCAACCTCGGTGAGGACTCGGCCACCGGTGTCTTCATGTCGCGCAACGCCACCAACGGTGCACCCACGCTCGAAGGCGACTACCTGATCAACGCGCAGGGCGAGGACGTCGTGGCCGGCACACGGGCCACGCTGCCGATCAGGCAACTGGCCCGGGACATGCCGAAAATGCACGCGGAACTGGAGCAGATCGCCCGCCGCCTGGAAAAACACCACCGCAATATGCAGGACATGGAGTTCACCATCGAACAGGGCAAGCTGTGGCTGCTGCAGACACGTGACGGCAAGCGCACCGCGCAGGCCGAAGTGCGTATCGCGGTCGACATGGTCGATGAGGGTCTGATCACCATCGCCGAGGCCGTGATGCGGGTCAAAACCGACCAGGTCGATTTTTTCCTGCACCCCCAGCTGAACCCTGAAGCGCTCAGGAAAGTACAACCGATCACCCGCGGTCTTAATGTTTCGCCCGGCGCCGCGGTGGGTATCATCGCTTTCGAACCGGGGCTTGCCGAGCGCTGGGCCAAGGAGGACGGCAGGGACGTGATCCTGGTGCGGCCCGAGACCCGCCCGGACGATGTCCACGGCATGCTCGCGGCCAAGGGTGTGGTGACCTGCAAGGGCGGCCGCACCAGCCACGCGGCGCTGGTCGCAAGACAGTTCGGCAAACCCGCGGTGGTGGGTGTCGCCGATATCGAGATCGACCTGGACAACCACGAGATGACGGTCGGCGGCAGCCTGGTCATCAAGGAGGGTGAGTACCTGTCCATCGACGGCAACACCGGCATGATTTACCACGCCAAACTGGCCACGCAGATACCGGACTTCACCGACCCGTACCTGCTGAAGATTTTGTCGTGGGCGGATGACATACGCGTGCTCGGCGTGCGCGCCAACTCGGATTACCCCGAGGACGCGCAACGCGCCCGTCTGTACGGTGCCAAAGGCATCGGCCTGTGCCGCACCGAGCACATGTTCTTCCAGGAGGAGCGTCTGCCGATCATGCAGAAGGTGATCGTGGCAAGCAGCATGGCGGAGCGCAACGAGGCCATCGCCAGGCTGTTGCCGATGCAGCGCGCGGATTTCGAGGGACTGTTCCGGGCCATGGACGGCTACCCGGTCATCATCCGTCTGCTCGATCCGCCATTGCACGAGTTTCTGCCCTCGGCCCACGACCTGATGACGGACCTGACCGATCTGAAGCTGCGCATGCAGCATCTGTCCAACCTCAAGGACCTCGACCGCGCGCTCGAGGAAATCGAGGAAAAACGCGCCCTGCTGGCGCGCGTCACCGCGCTGCAGGAATCCAACCCGATGCTGGGAACCAGGGGTGTGCGCTTGGGTATCACGATGCCCGGTCTGTACGCGATGCAGGTGCAGGCGGTATTCGAGGCCGCCTGCCGTTGCGCGGCGGATGGTGTCGATGTGCGCCCCGAAGTGATGATACCGCTGGTCTCGCACGAAGCCGAGTTCAACCGCATGCGCAAGTCGCTCGAGGAAAAAGCGCTGCGCGTGATGCAGGAACACGGTGCGAAGATACCCTACCTGATCGGCACCATGATCGAGATACCGCGGGCGGCGCTGACCGCGGGCAAGATCGCTGAATCCGCCGAATTCTTTTCATTCGGCACCAATGACCTGACGCAGACGACCTTTGGCATCTCGCGCGATGACGCCGAGGCGGGCTTCCTGGTGCAGTATCTGCAGTCCGGACTGCTCAAGGACAATCCGTTCGCCAGCATCGACCCTGAAGGTGTCGGCCGCTTGATGAAGATTGCCATCGAAGAAGGGCGGGCGGTTCGTAAAGACCTGGAAATCGGTGTCTGCGGCGAGCACGGCGGTGACCCGAAGAGTATCCACCTGTGCCACAAACTGGGTGTCGATTACGTCTCATGTTCGCCGTTCAGGGTTCCGATCGCGCGCCTGGCGGCGGCGCACGCCGCGCTGGAGGATGCCAGCTAACCGTTTAACCGCGCACCCTTACAACGCTCATGCGGCGGGTTCTGCCATTGCCTGCCGCGTGAGTGTTGTTTGAGGTGC
>JBFZEL010000268.1:0-4949 GCA_041306925.1 Lysobacterales bacterium | reverse complement strand
TGCTGTTCAGGGGTCAGGATCTGCCGGATACGCGCATGCACGGCGGCGCGGTTCTCTTCGGCGCTCAGGCGGGCTCTTTCCCGCTCCTCGTCGCGCAGCAGTGCCGCCTCTTCTAAAATGCCGGCCACTTCCGCGGCCTGCTCTTCGCTGAGCCCAAGTCGTTGGGTCAGTCGTTCGACCTGGCCGGCGGGGTTGCCACCCATGCCATTATGGCCTGGATCTGAACCCGGGCCGCCCCGTTGCTGGGCAACGGCAAGACCTGCGGAGAGCGTCAGTATGAGTGCGATCAGTAGCGTTTTCTTCATGATGGTTTCCTCGGTTGGGTGAAATATTCCCGGGGCGGATTGTCTGCACCCGGCGTTCCTTGCAGGTTCCAATGTAGCCTCCGTATTGGAAGCAAATTTGAAGAAATTAAGGAGATTGCCCCGCGGCGGTTGTCCGGCTGACGAGGCTGGTGCAGGATATGGCCGTGTAGGGGAAAACTGATGAAACTGAAACTCATCCACAAGCTGCTGATCGCGATGTTCGCGTGCGCAGCGCTGGTGCTGGTGCTGATGACGCTGGTCACGCGCGCCAGCATCGGCCGCGGCTTCATGGATTTTTTGCAGCAGCAGGAGCGCAGCGTGGTCGAACGGGTGGTGCCCGGGCTGGCTGACTGGTACCGCGACCACGGCAGCTGGGACCGGCTGGTTGCCGATCCGCGTGAGTTTCGTAAGCTGGTTTTCAATGCCTTGCTACAGGATACGGATACACGGCTCGTGCCCGGGCCGGAAAGCCCTTTGAACCAGGTGCGTGGTGGCCGGTGGGGATCAGGCTTAAATGCTGCGGGGCCCGGGCCGGCAGGGACAAGAGGCGGACCTGGCCCGCTCGGGCGCAATGGTCTGCCACAGCGCATATTCCTGCTGGACGCTGCTTACGCCCCGGTCGCCGGTGAGCCGCCGCCGGATTTCCCGACAGACGAATTGCTGGCTGTCAGGGTTGACGGCGTCGCGGTCGGGTGGCTCGGTTTTGCCATGATTCGAGGTGTCGAGTTACCGGCGGAAGAGGCGTTTATCCAGCAGTTGCGTAATAACCTGCTCATCGGCCTGGGTCTCGGCCTGGTCGTGGCGGCCCTGCTGGCATGGCTATTGGCGCGCAACCTGAGCCGGCCGGTCAACCGGGTCGCAGAGGGTATCCGGGCGCTGGCCGCGGGTGCTTACGGGCAATGCATACAGAGCAGTGGCAGTGACGAAATCGCCAGGCTCGGGGAAGACGTCAACCGCCTGTCGAACGCCTTGAGCGAGCACGAGAGCGCCCGCAAACGCTGGATGTCGGATATGGCGCATGAGCTGCGCACGCCGCTGGCCATCATCCGTGGTGAGATCGAGGCCATGAGCGACGGAGTGCGCCCGATGGGCAGGGAACAACTGGACTCGGTACGCAACGAGGTCAGCCATCTTGCGGACCTGGTCAACGACCTGCACAGCCTGGCGCTGACCGATTCCGGCGCGCTGGCCTACAAGATGCAGGCGGTCGATCTCGATGAACTGGTGCAACTGACCGTCGATTCCTTCCAGGGGCAGGCGGCCGCCAAGGACCTGGCGCTCGGCTACGCCAGCCCGGGCCAGGTCATCGCCATGCAGGGTGACGAACAACGCCTGCGCCAGTTGTTGCGCAACCTGCTGGACAACTCGGTGCGCTATACCGACAGCGGCGGCAGGATTTCGGTCGCGCTGAAGAGCGACCGGCAGCAGGCGCAACTCACCATCAGCGACAGCGCGCCCGGCGCGAGCGCCGCAGAATGCCAACGCCTGTTTGATCGCCTTTACCGGCTGGAAGGCAGCCGCAACCGTAACTCCGGCGGCAGCGGGTTGGGCCTGGCCATTTGCCGTAACATCGTTGCAGCCCACGGCGGGCAAATTTCGGCGCAGCCCGGTCCGGATGGCGGTGTGCTGATCTCGGCCACGTTGCCCCTGGACACATGAACACGCCAGCCACCATCCTGCCAGCCACCATCCTAATTGTCGAGGACGAGGCCAAGATCGCCAGCCTGTTGCGTGATTACCTGCAGAAAATCGGCGGCTACCAGACCCACTGGGTGGCGCGTGGTGACGAGGCCTTGCAGGTGTTCAGGGACGTGTCACCGGACCTGGTGCTGCTGGACCTGATGCTGCCGGGCATGGACGGCCTGGAGGTCTGCAAGGCGATCCGGCTGGAAAGCCGCGTGCCGGTGATCATGGTAACGGCGCTGGTGGAGGAGATCGACCGCCTGCTCGGCCTGGAACTGGGCGCGGATGACTATATCTGCAAGCCCTTCAGCCCCAGGGAGGTCGTGGCCAGGGTCAAGGCCGTGTTGCGCAGGTCCCAGCCGTTCGATGGTGGGACCCCGCTTGCCGGTTTGCAGATCGACGCGGAGCGCCACCAGGCCAGCATCAACGGTAAACCGCTCAAACTCTCGCCGGTGGAGTTTGCCCTGCTCAGCCGGCTCGCCGCCCAGCCCGGGCGGGTGTACTCGCGTGACCAGCTGATGAGCACGATCTATTCCGATTACCGTATCGTCGGTGACAGGACCGTCGACACCCACGTCAAGAACCTGCGCCGCAAGCTGCAGGAAACCGGCTCCGGCAACGACCTGATTGAATCCGTTTACGGAGTCGGTTACCGTCTGGCTACCTGAAGTCTTGCGAGGATGGACGTGATGAGCAATCTGGACCGGCGGAAATTCTATATCGACGGCGCATGGGTCAAGCCGATTCAGCCAAACGATTTTGCGGTGTTAAACCCGGCGACCGGGGAGTCCATTGCGACCATTTCACTGGGGTCGGTTGAAGATATCGACCTGGCGGTGCAGGCCGCCCGCCGGGCATTTGCGTCCTGGTCGGTTGCAACGCCAGGGCAGCGGACAGAGTTGTTACAAAATATCCTCGCGGTCTATCAAAAACGCTACGACGAGATGGCCGCTGTCATCAGCCTGGAACTGGGGGCGCCGATCAGCATGTCGCGGAAGTCACAGGCGGCCTGTGGCGTCGGCCACCTGCAGGCGTTTATCCGCGCTTGCGCAAATCTGCAACCGCAGCAACAGCTGGACAACGGTGATATTTTGCTGCGCGAACCGATCGGTGTCTGCGGTCTGATCACGCCGTGGAACTGGCCGGTCAACCAGATGGCGCTCAAAGTTTTGCCGGCCCTGGCCGTGGGTTGCACCAGCGTGTTGAAACCGAGTGAACTGACACCGCTCAGCGCAATACTCTACGCCGAAATTTTGCACGAAGCCGGTGTTCCCAGGGGTGTTTTCAACCTCGTCAATGGTGAGGGGCCGGTGGCCGGTGCAGCGCTATCAAGGCATCCCGGCGTGGACATGATGTCGTTTACCGGGTCGACCCGGGCGGGCATCGCGGTGACCAGGGATTCCGCCGACACCGTCAAGAAAATCACCCTCGAACTGGGCGGTAAGTCACCGAATATCCTGTTTGCCGATGCGGACCTTGAAAAAGCCGTGAAGCGCGGGGTTTTCGGTTGTTTTTACAATTCGGGGCAGTCGTGTAACGCGCCCACCCGCATGCTGGTCGAGCGTTCCATTTATGACAAGGTGCTGTAAATTGCCAAGGCGACCGGCGAGGGCCAGCAGGTCGGAGACCCGGCGCAGGAGGGCCGGCATATCGGCCCGGTCGTCAGTTCGCTCCAGTATGACCGCATCCAGGACCTGATCCATGCGGGTATTGCGCAAGGCGCAACGTTGCTGGTCGGCGGCCCCGGCAAGCCGATTGGATTCGACCGCGGCTACTACGTCAGACCCACCATCTTCTGCGATGCGAACAATGACATGCGCATCGCGCGGGAAGAAATATTCGGACCGGTGTTGACCATCATTCCATTCGGCGATGAAGACGAGGCCGTGCGCATCGCCAACGACACACCCTACGGTCTGGCAGCCTACGTGGAAACGGCCGATGCCGGCCGGGCAGAGCGGGTCGCGCGAAAATTACGCGCCGGCCAGGTCTATATCAATGGCAAGGAATGCGGCGATGGCAGCCCGTTTGGCGGCTACAAATTGTCGGGGCTCGGCCGCGAGGGCGGTCTATACGGTCTCGAGGATTTCCTCGAAATCAAGGTCGTATCACGGCCCTGAAGGTCTCCGTTTGCTGCGCACAAAGGCCACGAACCGTTCGACCCAGGGATTGGCGGCGGTATTGCGCTGGTGGGCAAAGCCCGCCAGCAGGTTATCGCAGACCAGGCCGTCATGCCTGCCGTCGATGCCGTTGCCGCGTTTGACCCGGTAGGCAAAGACCGCGTTGTCGGCAAGGTTGCTCAAGCGCGCGTAGTGAAACTCATGGACCGGGATGGCGTCCCTGTCGTCCGGGCTTGCCTGGCCGTGGCGCGGCCACGGGTGTTCACCGGTTTCTTCGAGCAGCATGTAACCCCTGCCTTGCGGACTTTCACCGACCACCGTATCGGCTGGCACGACGCCGGCCATATTACAATGCTGACCCCGCCAAGTGATGCTTCTCGACAGGTACATCAGGCCACCGCATTCGGCGTAGGCGGGTTTTCCTGCCGCCAGTACCGCGCGTATTTCCGTCACCAGGCTGGTGTTGGCCGACAGCGCCTGTAAATGGGTTTCGGGAAATCCGCCGCCGATGAACAGGCCATCCGCCTCGGGCAGGTGCCTGTCCGTGAGCGTATCGAACGGCAGCAGTTCCGCGCCCGCCTGCGCAAAGGCATCCAGGTCATCCGGATAATAAAAACCAAAGGCGGCATCACGCGCTATGGCGATGCGCACATCCGCTTGCGGCAGGTGCCGGGCGCCGCCCGGAGTAAGCTTCGGCCGGGTGGGCAGCGGGGCGGTGTTGGCGATTTCGATGATGCGCCCGAGATCGACGCCGAGCGTCACGGCATCGGCCAGTCGCGCGATCATGCTATCGGCTGAAACGGGACCGGCAGCCTCGTTCGCGGGGATAAGCCCGAGGTGC
>JBFZEL010000267.1:0-3306 GCA_041306925.1 Lysobacterales bacterium | reverse complement strand
AATAGTTTTCAACGCCATTGCAGTAACCCAGTTCCAGCATCATTTCCATGTCATAAAGCGTGCGTTGCTCCAGGCGCTGGGCTTCGACCAGTTGCTGGTGGTCGCGTTGATGGGCAAGCCGTTCCTTCAATTCCAGGCCGATCGCGGCAACGGCGTCGATCACGGTCTGCCGCGGTGTGACGTAATGGGACTTCGGAAATATCGTCACCCGCTGGAGTTTGTTCACCACTTCACCGGTCAGCGGGTCAAACTGGGCTATCGACTCGACCTCGTCGTCGAAAAGCTCTACACGCAATGCGCTTATTTCCTCGTCACCGGGAAAAATGTCGATGATCTCGCCGCGCACGCGGTAGGTACCGCGGCGCAGTTCCATGTCATTGCGGCTGTACTGCATTTCCGCCAGGCGCCGCAGGATATCGCGTTGATTGATGATCTCACCGACGGATATGTGCAGCACCATGCTCAGGTACTGGGTGGGATCACCCAGTCCGTAGATCGCGGACACCGTGGCCACGATGATCGTGTCACGTCTCTGCAGCAGGGCCTTGGTGGCCGAAAGGCGCATCTGTTCGATGTGTTCATTGATCGACGCGTCCTTCTCGATGTAGGTATCTGACGAAGGCACGTACGCTTCGGGCTGGTAATAATCGTAATAGGAAACGAAATACTCAACGGCGTTTTCGGGGAAATAGTTGCGAAACTCCCCGTACAGTTGCGCCGCCAGTGTCTTGTTGGGCGCCATGACCAGCGTGGGCCGCTGCAGGTTCTGGATGACGTTGGCCATGGTAAAGGTCTTGCCCGAGCCAGTCACCCCCAGCAGGGTCATGTTCTTCATGCCGCCGCGCAGGCCGGCGGTCAGGGCACGGATGGCCTGCGGCTGGTCGCCGGTCGGCTGGTAATCGCTGAAAAGCCTGAATGCCTTGTTTTGCAATGTTTGTGTCTTCGTGTGCGGTCAAACTTGTTATTATAGCGCGCCTGTTCCATTCCAGATTCGTTCCAGATTCACCGGAGAAACCATGAAATTCCTTTGTGCGTTAATACTGCTCCTGTCATTGTCAACCGCCGTCAGCGCACAAACCGCGCTCGACGAACAGATTGCGCTCACGCGCCAGACTGCCCACGCCGACCGCAAGTCCATCCTGATGAACAATATGAACTTCAGCGCCGATGAAAGCACAGAATTCTGGCCGGCGTGGAATGCATACCGTGCGGCAGTGGCGGCCAATAACGACCGGAGCCTGTCCCTGATCAAGGATTTTGCGGCAAATTACGAAAACATGACCGATCAGAAAGCCAGTGAGCTGATGACCGATCATTTCTCAATAGAGATGCAAAACCTGGTCATAAAACAAAAATTCTCCCAGGACATCAGCAAGTTCATGCCGGCGCAAAAAGTCATGCGGGTCATCCAGATAGAAAACAAACTCGATGCGGCTATCGACTTGCAAGTGGCGGCAGAGATACCATTGACGCGGTAGGACGGAACCAGGGTCCGGTCATGGGTGACAGACACGGATATGCTCGTTCCCGGTGTAAAAATATTGTTATGATATACAAGATTCGAGAGTGTGCATCGCCTTGCACAACATGTGCCAACTTCAGGTTAGTGCGCCGGGTTGACGCACTTTTTTGCATTGCAAAGTCGGGGACTGGGTAAGTGTCGTTCAAGATTTCCAATCGTGTCACGCAGATAAAGCCGGCAGCGACCATCATGGTCGCCATGAAAGCCATCGAACTCCAGGCGCAGGGCCGCGACATTATTTCGCTGGGGTTTGGTGAACCGGATTTTGACACGCCCGAACACATCAAGCAGGCTGCGATTGAGGCCATCCGGCAGGGCAAGACCAAGTACCCGCCGGTGGACGGCACGGCGGAACTGAAAAAGGCCATCGTGCGTAAATTCCGCGTGGAAAACCAGCTCGAATTTGATGCCGCACAGATCATTGTCTCCAGCGGTGCCAAGCAGAGCCTGTCCAACCTGTTGACTTCACTGCTCAACCCGGACGATGAAGTGATACTGCCGGCGCCCTACTGGGTTTCCTACCCCGACATGATCAAGCTGGCTGAAGGCCAACCGGTCATATTGAATGCCAGCGCCGAAAATGGTTTCAAGATATCCGCCAAACAACTGGAATCATCCATCACCGACAGAACCCGGTTGCTGATCATCAACTCACCCTCCAACCCGACCGGAAAAGTCTACAGCGCGGATGAATACGCCGAACTCGCGGAAGTGCTGCTTGAATACCCCAAGATCATGATCGTCTGCGACGATATTTACGAACACATTTACTGGGGTGAAAAACCCTTCCGCACGCTGTTGAACGTGTGCCCCCAACTGACGCCCCGCACCGTTATCATCAATGGCGTCTCCAAGGCCTATGCGATGACGGGATGGCGTATCGGCTATGCCGCGGGGCCGCGGGAAATGGTCTCGGCGATGATCAAGGTCCAGAGCCAGAGCACCTCCGGCGCGTGCTCGATCTCCCAGGCGGCCGCGACCGCTGCGCTGGATGGCCCGCAGGACTGTGTTGCAACGATGCGCCTGGAATATAAACGCAGGTACGAGTACCTGTTACACGCCCTGAACGGGATTGACGGGATTCAATGCGCGGAAAGCGAAGGCGCATTTTACGCATTTCCATCGTTCAAGGACGCCATCGAGCGCATGCCGGATATACGCGACGACGTGGAACTGGCTGCATGGATGCTGGAGCACGCAGGTGTAGCCATGGTCCCCGGAACCACCTTCGGCGCGCCGGGTCACCTGCGTTTGTCTTACGCCACCAGCATGGAAAACCTGCAAGCCTGTGTGCGCCGCATCGGCGATGCGCTGCGCAAAACCATTTGATTACCCCGGCTTGAGACGGGTCCGTCAAGTATCCGGCTGAGGACGTTTTGCCCACAGGTTCTTGCAACTGGCCCTACGCGCAGGCAGCGCGAATTGCCATTATCCCACCGCCCTTTCTGCATTTAGTCTACGGTCATGAAGACTCGGTCACGCAAAGGTTTTACCGCGCTGGAACTGCTGGTCACCATGGCCGTCATCGCGATCCTTTTGACCGTGGGTGTCCCGGCCTTCAGGAACTACTCCTGGAACCTGCGTATGCAAGCCGCAATGAACACGCTGCAATCGGACCTCAAGCTGGCACGCGGGCGGGCGATCAGCCACAACACGCAAACGGTCATTTGTCCGGCGGCCAGTGCCGATGACTGTTCCGGTCGGTCTGCCTGGCAGGAAGGCTGGATCGTTTTTGGCGACCTCAACAGCGACCACCGCAAACAGGAGGGTGAACCCCTGGTAAG
>JBFZEL010000266.1:0-4150 GCA_041306925.1 Lysobacterales bacterium | reverse complement strand
GGTTTTTCGCGCTGTGTAGGTGGTGCCGGGAATCTCCAGGTTTGTGACAGTTGTAGTGGCAGCGCCGCCGGCTCGAATGATCCTGAATGTTGCGTCAATGCCCTGGCCGCTACCGTCAGTGCCCAGGTCCGACTCAGAGCGAAACACCTCATTGGATGGTGTCCTGGCCGTGCATACAGCAAGTGCTGAGCCGATCTTGTAAAGATCACCAACTACAATCGCGTCGTCCCATACCGTCTGCCGATTAGCGATTGATGATGCTGCATCGTCGGCGGACTCGCTGTATGTCTCCATCTCTTCGTATTCATAGTCTATTATCGCCCTGAGCCTGTTAGGGCTGGTAAGCACTTCAGCTGGCGGAAACTCAGGATTTCCGCTGATCGTGACTGTGACGGTGCGGGGGGTGCTGCCGCTTGCGACTACTACCACTGCGGTTATCGTGGTTTCAGACGTGGTATCTTCTGAAACGCTTTCAATTGTGGCGAGCCACTGTATTTGATAGCTGCCTGCAGTTGTGTTTTCATACAGGGTCGTGAGGGTATCTGTGTTTACGTCTGCATTAACTGAAACTGTGTTCCCGACCAGCCCTACTGTTGGGCTGCTGATTACCAGGGCGGGCATCACGTCGGCTTCGTCAATGCCTGCACTTATGCTGCCAGCATCGAGGCTGACAAAAGTTTTAGAGCTGCCCCACGTTTCGGCGTCCTCGCTGTGCGTGAAAATAGTTTCAAAGTCACTGCTAGGCAGCAGCTGGTAGGTAACGGTTCCGCCTACCTCGTCGAACGTACCAGTCGTGATGCCAGATCGCGTTGAGAAATACGCTGCATATTTTTCTCGTTCAACAACTGCCGTATTCTGGATATTGCAAACTACCCGAGCGTTGCCATTGTCGCCTTTTGGCTTAAGCGCCGCCTGTACCTGCGGACTTACCGTTGGGTTTAACTTGAAGCCCAAGTCGTTGCCAATCAGGGTGTAAACACCGAATGTAGTGCTGGTTGCTGGTTTAGCTGTAGAGCAAAAATCAGGCTGCAGAACATTGCTTACTGAGGGCACCTGGAATACATCGGCGGCGCCGGCTGTCATCGAGTTGCCCGGATCTGCATCGGCAGCGCGCCCACGGATACGGTCATCGGCAACAATGCGCCCGCCGTTGTTGCGGTAGTAGATCGTGAGGCGGCTACCGATCTCGTTTGCCTCGGCGCTGCCTAAGTCGTAGACGCTGAGGCTGCTATCACCAATGGCGAAGCCGTCTGGGTCGATGCTCGCAACAGGGCCTTCGGCCAGCATGAATACGGCACGCAGCATCTGCGATCCGCCCAGGCTCAGGATCTGCGACCACAGCAGGGAAGTGTTGACCCTGATGCCGCCGTAGGTGATGCCGTCGATTGTCTCGCGGTGAGCGTAAACAACTGGGATCGGCTCACCTAGCGCTGCGACATCCTGCGTCGCATTAAAACCAGCTCGTGGCGCAAACGATTGCAAGCTGTTCTGTGAACGGCCGTTTACGTTGTTGGATTCAAGTTTGCCAGGAGTCCCAGGCTTTGGCATCAGCAGCAAGCTGATCAGCTGAAAGCCAATCGACAGCACCGTTAAGACGATTGAAACGATGACGGCTGTCTCCAGTCCACACACCACCGCCGGCTGCGGGCCCTCTCTTGAGCGCTTGCGTACTTGGTCCTTCCAGAACTCGTACTGCTCTTCGGACAGGCCCAGCATGTCCGCTACATAGCGATCAGATGGCAGCATTCTTGGGCCTCCAGAAAGCAAGGGGTTCCAGCCGGCGGGCGGCAACGTCCATCGGCAGCCATTGAGCGCCGCGTCGATGATGAACAATCAACACGCCGTCATCAATCACCACGCCAATGCCCATCATTCCGCCAGGTTGCACATGCAGCACCAGTGCGTATGGCTCCAATCTACAGGGCTCACATAAGCGGCCCCACTCAGCATTCAGCTCTGTCCACTGCCCCTGCGCTGCTAGTTCGAACCAGCGAGGATCAAGCGGTGGCGTAGCTAGGCCCGCATCCCGGCGCACCTTGGTTGCCATCACCAAACAGTCGATGCCTATGCCGTCGTCAGGGTCGGCGCCGATCTGGTGCGGCAGTTTGGCGTTCACCCAGCGGATCCAATCAGCCATCACTGCAGCGTCAGGTTGCCATTGGTCGGCAATGCACCAACCAGCCGCTGTGAGAGCACGCGGCCGCCAGGAGCCCGCACGGCATCGAGCGGGCTTGCCAGCTGGAGCGCCACAACAGGATCTTTGCTGTCGTGCTGGACCTTGAGCGATGCCCAGTATTCGAGCGTGAGCATCGGGCCCAGCGATTGATCGACACGATTGACGGTAACGGTTTTCACCTCCAGCAGCCAGCGCTCTCTGGCGGCCTCGGCAAAGACATTCAGGCTGAGTGCCGACAGCGCAGCGCCGATCGTCGCTTCCGAGCGGTCGCCGCCACGGGTGCTGCTGTTGGTTGCAACGCCTACTGGCAGGTAGGGATACTGCAGCGCGTTGTAGGTGATGACTTGGCCAATAAAGTAGTTCTGCGCCAGCCAATTGGTGTAGGTGCCATCGCGGCGCTTGAAGCGCAGGAAGTTGCAGACGTTCATCAGCTCATACCCGCCGCACGCCTGGCGCTTGGGCTATTGCGGAATCGCTTGTGGGCGAGGTCGGCGCCGCGTTGCGCAGACTCGCGGCCGATTTGCTCGGCCTCGTCGCGGGTGACGTAATCGACGCCGCCGATTCGCACCGTCTCGAACTTCACTTCGATTGGTGCGTTCATGCTGTCGCCGGCAGGACCACCGGCAGACTTTTGGAACGGCACAGATAGAGCTGGTCCGCTGCGCTGGTAGGGCGCCTCCATGAGCGGCGATTCGGCAGCGGCGGTTGAGCGCTGGTACGGCACGGCCATGCCGCTAGCGTCGACCCCAAGCCGGCCGCCGGGGCCACGCTTGAGGGGCATGATCGCTTCGGGGCCGGCCTCGCCCATAAGGCCGGTGCGCATGGCGCCGCCATCGGCGAATTTGAACAGGGTGGGCTTGGTGACGATGCTGTTGGTAAACGCACCACCCATGGCGTAGGGGACGATCTTGTTCGCAGCAAACGCGCCACCGTTGGCGAAGGTAGGGAGGGGAGCGTAGGCAGCCACGTTGGGATTGCTGCCCAGTGCAGTCGCTGCATTCCCCCCGCTACTTGCGCTACCTAGCCCAGCAAAAGCCTTAGCGATACCAATGGCGATATACGTGGCGATCATCTTAGTGGCCTCGCCAAGGAGAATCTGACTTACATCTTTCAGGAAGTTGGCAAATACCTCCTTAGCGCTTGTCGTGCCTTCGACCAGGCCGCTGATGCCGGCGGCCAAGGAGTTGCCCACAGCGTCGCCTATGCCCTGTGAAACGCGGATGGCTACGGATGCGAGATCATTAAGCTCGCGGGTGCCATCGGCTATAAAGGCACGAATTTTAGCACCGGGATCTTGAAGCTGCTTATCTAATGCTTGGGTAAGCCTTACACTAATGTTGTATAGTTCTTGTGCTTTATCTATTGCTGCGTTGTAGTTGGCGTCAACAGTAGCTGGATCTTCGCCCCGATCTTTTAAATCAGTAGCGATGTCCGTAAGCCTTACTTTGCTGCTAGCTAGTGCTTTGTCCAGATTAGCAAGGTCTCTACTTAGGCTGTCGGAGAAGCCCATATCTAAGTATTTGCGCTGGCTTCCTAAGAGCTGCAGCTGCTCGTTTAGGTCGTTTGTAAACTGTGTGCTCTCTGCGTTTACGCCGGCAAATGCTTCTTTTATCTGTTGCGCAGCCTTGGCCCTTGCTGCTTCCTGCTCTGTTTGGACTTGATCGTTACGAAGTTGGGTTGTAGCAGCTGCTGAGGGTATGCCGAGGTTTAGTGGGCGTCCTTGAGCGTCGCGCAGTATCTGGGATTCTGGGATGGGGCGTGCGGCTGGCGGACCAGGGATTGTATCGCCTACGCGATATGGCCGTGGAGCGCCGGAATTTTGGGCGAGCAGGCCGCCTATGAAGGAGGCGGACGCTACCTCGCCAAATGTCCTGCCAAGCTTGCTGACGTCGAAGGAGGTGCCGGGCAGGGATGCGCCCTCGATGCGGTTCTGGATGCCTGGGACGATCCGAATTTGCTCGAACATGAGGTCCA
>JBFZEL010000265.1:0-2861 GCA_041306925.1 Lysobacterales bacterium | reverse complement strand
ACCGGCATGGATGAACCTCCCGGTATCACGCCCTTGAGCTTATTGCCGTTACGCACGCCGCCGGCCAATTCCAGCAAAGCACTGAAAGGGGTGCCCAGCGGCACTTCAAAATTGCCGGGCTTGTTGACGTGGCCGGAAACGGAAAAAACCTTGGGGCCGCCGTTGTTGGGTTTGCCGATCTTCAGGAACCACTCGCCACCGTTGCGCATGATGTGTGGAATCGACGCCAGTGATTCCGTGTTGTTAATCGTGCTGGGTTTACCATAAAGACCGAAATTGGCCGGGAAAGGCGGCTTGAACCGCGGCTGGCCTTTCTTGCCTTCCAGCGATTCCATCAGGGCGGTTTCCTCACCACAGATGTAGGCGCCGGCGCCGAGCGCGGTGTAAATGTCCATGTCGATGCCGCTGCCCATGATGTTCTTGCCGAGCAGACCGGCTGCGTAGGCTTCCTTCAGGGCAGCTTCAAAACGTTCAAACGGTTCGTGGTGGAACTCGCCGCGCAGGTAGTTGTAGCCAACGGTCGCACCCATCGCATAGCCGGCGATGGCCATACCCTCGATGACCGCGTGGGGGTTAAACCTGAGGATGTCCCGGTCATGGCAGGTGCCGGGCTCGGATTCATCGGAATTACACAGGATATATTTCTGCCCGGGGGCGGAGCGCGGCATGAAACTCCATTTCAAGCCGGTCGGAAAACCTGCGCCGCCACGGCCACGCAGGGCTGAAAGCTTGACATTGTCAATGATCGATCCCTGGTCGGTTTTCTCGGCCAGGATCTTTTTCCAGGCTTTGTACCCGTCGATAGCCAGATAGGTCTCCATCGACCATGGCTGTTCGGCATCCAGCGTAGTGAAAACGACATTATGAGCAGCCATCAGTCCAACCCATCCAGGATTCTATCGACCTTGCCGGTATCGAGATTTTCGTGATAATGACCGTCAACCACCATCATGGGCGCACCGCAACACGCGGCCAGGCACTCTTCCTCGACCACCAGCGTGATACGGTCGTCCGCCGTGGTCTGACCCAGTTTGATCCCCAGTTTTTTCTCCACGTGGCTGACGATATCCTCGGCGCCATTGAGCCAACATGAAATATTGGTGCAGATATTGACCTTGTGCCGGCCGACCGGCTTCTGTTCGATCATCGAATAGAAACTGGCGACTTCAAAAGCCCAGACCGGGGGCAATTCGAGATAATCCGCCACCGCCTCGATGATGTCCTGGCTGACCCAGCCGCCATTCTGGTGCTGTGCAGCGAGCAATGCCTGGATGAGCGCAGAACGCTTGTGCTCAGGCGGAAACTTAGCCACCCAATGATCGATGCTTGCGCGGGTGGACTCGTTGAGCAGGGCCTTTTTACCGGCGATGTGTTCAGCTTTGTGACTCATTAGCGGTCTACCTCACCAAATACGATATCCATGGTGCCCATCAGAGCCACTACATCGCCGAGCATATGTCCTTTCACCATTTCATCCATGGCGGAAAGATGCACGAAACCCGGCGCCCTCAGATGCGCACGAAACGGTTTGTTGGCGCCGTCCGAGACCAGGTAGCAGCCAAATTCACCCTTGGGCGCCTCGACCGCCGCGTAGGTTTCGCCCCTGGGTACGCTGTAGCCTTCGGTAAACAGTTTGAAGTGGTGGATCAGCGCCTCCATGTCATCCTTCATCTCTTCGCGTGTCGGCGGTATGACCTTGAAGTTTTTCAGCATCACGTGACCCGGATTGGCCCGCAGCCATTCGACACACTGCACTATGATGCGGGCCGATTGACGCATTTCCTCGACACGGACGAGGTAGCGGTCGTAACAATCACCGTTGATGCCCACGGGAATATCAAAGTCTATCTCGTGGTACATCGCGTAGGGTTGCTTTTTACGCAGGTCCCATTCCACGCCCGAGCCGCGCAACATGGGGCCAGTGCAGCCAAGTTGCAGCGCTCGCTCGGGTGACAGCACACCGATGCCCACGGTTCTTTGTTTCCAGATACGGTTATCGGTCAACAGGGTTTCATATTCGTCCACCTTGGACGGGAAATCCCGTGCGAATGCCTCGATGAAATCCAGTAATGTTCCCTGGCGCCACTCGTTTCTTTCCTTGAGTTTCCTGCCCTTGGTCCAGGGTGTCTCTTTATAGGTCGGCATCGTATCCGGCAGGTCGCGATACACACCGCCCGGCCGGTAATAATTGGCGTGCATACGCGCACCGCTGACCGCCTCGTACATATCGAGGGTCATTTCACGTTCGCGGAAAGCATACAAAAAGACGGTCATTGCGCCCAGATCAATGCCTGATGAGCCGATCCACAACATGTGGTTGCCGATACGGGTAATCTCGTCGAACATGGTGCGTATGTACTGGGCGCGTTTGGGCGGCTCGATACCGAGCAACTGCTCGATCGCACGCACATAGGCGTGTTCGCTGCACATCATTGACATGTAGTCGAGCCGGTCCATGTAGCCGATCGACTGGTTGAACGGTTTGCTCTCAATCAGCTTTTCCGTGCCGCGGTGCAACAAACCGATATGCGGATCCGCGCGGACGACGGTTTCACCGTCAAGTTCCAGGACCAACCTGAGAACACCATGGGCCGACGGATGTTGCGGCCCGAAATTCATCGTGTAATTGCGAATTTCAGACATGTCGATTAAGTCCCGGACACCGAAGAGTTGGCTGCTTCATCCGCCGCCCTGTCAAGATCATCTGCCTTGTAACGTGAGTCGACACGTATGACGCGCGGCACCAGCACGCGTGGTTCGATCTCAACGGGTTCGTAGACCACGCGGCCCTTGTCCTCGTCATAGCGGACAGTGACGTTGCCGATCAATGGAAAATCCTTGCGGAACGGGTGACCGGTAAA